>JAIXLB010000077.1:0-26541 GCA_026931905.1 Chitinophagales bacterium | reverse complement strand
TAATGACTGACAATTTGGTACATAAAAACTTTGTGGCATAACTTTAGAGAATATTGTTAAATTATCATTTTTTAAAAAGGAAATACCATGAGTACAACAACAGCTATTACAGCAGCAGATATTAACAAATTACGTCAGGCAAGTAAAAGATGAAGAAGAAGGTAATGATGACGGAAATAATGAAAATGAAGCAAAAGCACACCGTTTAGAACAAGATGCTCAAGTTGAAGGTGGACGTGGGAGTAGTAGAGGTGGAAGAACAGCAGGAGAAGGCGAAAATACAAATATCGCTGTTCCTAAACGTAGAGTACCAAATACACGCAGACCTATTGTAAAATAGAAATTATTTTACAATAGCAAATATTATCTAACCCTTACTTTCGCCGTATTTTATATTACTGATTATTCAAATAACATCAAAAAATAACTATGAAAAAACAACTTATTTGTATTATTTTGTGCATTTATTCTTTGACAGCTTCAGGGCAAATTACTAAAGGAAACTGGATGGTAGGTGGTAACATTAACTTTGCTTCTACTACATATAAGAGTACAAATTTTTCTGAAAATACAGCTTACGATTTTCAAATCAATCCAAATATAGGATATTTTTTTACAAATAAATTTGCTATGGGTTTAAAAGTGGGTATAAGGTTACTTGGAGCAAAAGGTACAGGAACGACATATTCTACTTATAATAATTTTAATTTCGGACCTTTCTTACGCTACTATTTTTTGCCTACCGACAATATCATAAATGTATTGATGGAAGGAGCTTACCAATATGGAATGGAAGGCAATAAAAACCAAAACACTGCTAAAAATACTCTTGCATTTAATACAGGTGTTGTTGTTTTTTTTAACTCTGTTGTAGGCGTAGAATTTTTAGTCGGTTATTCCACATATAAATTTTCTGACATAAGTGGTAATAATGTTACAATTCAACTAGGACTTGGTTTGCAAGTACACCTGCAGAAATAATACATATTAAACACTTAAAAATAATTTTTATGAAGCACATTAGCTTATTATTTACATTATTTATTATACTGACTTTAAATGCACAAAATATAACAATCGATTATCAAGCATGGAATCCAAGCAATCCGCCTTGCAATGTATTCGCATACGCTACGAATGTGCCTGCTACGGGGGCAACAAGTGGTGTCATAGAACACCAAACAAAGGTTGGGCAGCCTTCATACAACAATAGTATTCAGGCAATACAGATGCCTACGAATTATGTTTCTTCATCGTCATACCAAGGTACTAGATTTCGGATTGCTTATAATTTTAAATTCGGTTACACTTATGTTATTTATGTAACCATGGCTGCTGACGTTAACACAAGTGGTTTTGGGACAGGTCCTTATTTACGAGTTGATGTAAACAATAATGGAGGTGGAGGCAATACTGGTTGCAATGGTTCACAAGATGTCAATCCTAATTTATCGGGTAATCCTGCAGCCATACAAGTATCGCTTGATACTTATTCCGAATACCAGTTTTCCCCATTTACAGCCACAAGTAATCAACCAACTTTGGAAATTACTACTATTCCTGCAACAAACGGTGGTTCTAAGACTATGAAGATAAGAAAAATACGCATTGTAGAAACAGCCCCCACCCCCACTTTCACCATTACGCCTAATACCACTTCTATTCCATGCGGTTCTACCATCAATAAAACTTTTACGGTTAATAATGTATATAACTCACCTGGCACACTATCATATAATTGGAGCTTGGGCAGCAGCAATAATGGCTGGATATATCAGGGAAGTCCTGCACCACAATCATTTACTACTTCTCAAAACAATATATCGTTAACCAGTTCAAGTGCAAGTTCCTCTTATTCCAATGTAGCTGTTACAGTAGTGCTTAATGGGTCTAATTATACCACTCTAACCAGTAATGTAACTACTACCCCTCTTGAACATAATATGACCATAACAGGAGCAAATAATATATGCTCTTCAGAAATTTATACGCTTAATAATTTACCTTCTGGTGGTACTATAGTGTCTTTCAAAGCATTTGCACCTAAGTTTTTTATCAGCTATACTACAAGTGGCAATCAAATAACCATAACACGAAATGGCAGCAATTCTGGCGTAGTAGATATAACTGCAGTTGTAGCTACTAATTGTGGCAATATAACAGTAAGCCGTACAGTTTATCTTGGTCCTATACCTGCTACTATTGTAGGTCCTTTTGACCCTGTACAACATACCATTATGACACCCTGCACAGGAGAGCAATACTATTTTTCTGCTTATCCAATAGAAGGTGGAGCTACTTATTCATGGCAAATTATTCCACCTGTAACTTCATCTGAAAACCCTTATTTCTTATATGGCTCTACGGCTTATGTTAATTTTTCTGACACAGCAGGATGTTATACCATTAAGCTGCTTAAATCAGACGCTTGTGGGGGAACTGCTATAACACAACAAACTGTTTGTACACAGGAATGTTTTGCTTTGAAAATTGCAACTTCGCCAAATCCTGCTACAAGCATACTGACAGTAACTCTTACAGATGGAAAAGAAGAAAGAACCAAACAAATAAAACAGGAAAGCATACAAATAGAATTGTATAATTTTAATACAGGCACTAAGCAAAAAGAATGGAAATATAATACCACCACTCAACGACAGTTTACTGTAAACATAACAGATATAACTAAAGGTATTTATGTAGTAAAAGTTACAAAAGGCAAGCTGCAACAAGTATCTAAAATAATAATAGAATAAAATATTTTGGTTAATGACTGACAATTTGGTACATAAAAACTTTGTGGCATAACTTTAGAGAATATTCATAAATTATCATTTTTTAAAAAGGAAATACCATGAGTACAACAACAGCTATAACTGCTGCAGATATTAACAAATTACGTCAGGCTACAGGTGCAGGCATGATGGATTGCAGAAAAGCATTAACAGAAACAGGCGGCGATTTTGAAGCTGCAATTGACTGGTTGCGTAAACAAGGACAAAAAATTGCTGCTAAACGTAGCGACCGTGAAGCAAAAGAAGGTGTAGTAATTGCACAAACTACTGCTGATAACAAAACAGGTTTTATTATTTGTGTAAGCTGCGAAACAGACTTTGTTTCTAAAAATGCAGATTTTGTGGCTTTTGCTCAAAGCATTGCAGATGCTGCAGTAGCCAACAATGTAAACTCTGTTCAAGAATTAAATGAGGTTTTGGTAAATGGAAGTAAAGTAAGCGATTTAGTAAATGACAAATTAGCATCTATTGGCGAAAAAATTGGCATTGTAAAGTTTGAAAAAGTAGAAGCCCCTTATGTTGCATCGTACATACATGGTGCTTATCGTTTAGGAGTGTTGGTAGCTTTAAGTGCAGCAGAAGCAGAAGCAGGTAAAGATATTGCTATGCAAATTGCTGCATTAAACCCAGTTGCTGTAGATGCCAATAGTGTATCTGCTGAAGTTATAGAAAGAGAAAGAAATATTGTGATTGAAACTATGAAAGCAGACCCTAAAATGGCTGGCAAAACAGACGATATGATTGCTAAAATTGCAGAAGGTAAATTAAATGCTTTCTTTAAAGAGCAAACATTATTGGCTCAACCATTTGTAAAAGATGGAGGCAAAACAGTTGCTGAATATTTAACATCTGTAAATAAAGATTTAAAAGTATTAAGTTTTAAAAGAGTAGCTTTAGGTTAATTCAAGCTTCATAAAATAGTAATACCTTAAAAAAACGCTTCAATTTTTGAAGCGTTTTTTTTATGAGAAAAATCAAATAGTTTTTATTGTGTCTTATTTAATTTGTTTTATATTGCTGCTAAATTTTTTGATATCTATGAAATTATATTTAACACTAATTATTTCAATAATTTCTTTTACTTCTTTTTCGCAACCAATTATAGAATTGCATACAGCAATAAAGAATAGCCCAAGAGATAAAAATTTGATTGAATTATATCGTAAACTTGGCAACCAATATAAAAGAACAAAATTAGATTCTGCTATTTATGCTTATAACGAAGGAATAAAAGTTGCTACTGAAATTAATAATACAAATTTAGAAGCCTTACTATTGGGTGAAATAGGGACTGCCTATGAATTTCATAACAATTTATTTCTTGCAGAAAAATATCTAAGAGAATCTTTAACATTACTCATTGCTTTAAAAGAAAATAAATCTATTGCTATTGCTCAAAGCACACTTGGCGTAATAGAAGGTAAACGAGGAAACTTTATTGAAGCAACAAAATATTTTTTTTCTGCCTTAGAATTTTTTAAAAATAATAATGATACAACTGATATTGTATCAAACTATGTTAGACTTGGTGTGGTTAATGAGTTAAATAATTATTTAGATAGAGCATTTGAATATTACAATAAAGCTTTAGAAATTAACCCCAAAGACACTACTTCTAATATGTATTTTACATTACTAAATAATATTGGAATTGTGTATGCGAAGAAAGGCAATATGAAAGAAGCAATAGCGTATTTTGAAAAGGGAATTAAAAATGCAGATAAACCCGAGCTTATTGGTATTTATTTAACACTTTTAAATAACTGTATGCAGGCTTATGGAGAAATTGGCGAAAAACAAAAATCAATGTACTATAATAAAATAGCATTGCAAAAAGCCAGGTTAAACAATAATGCAATTGAAGAAGCAAGGGCATTATATAATTATGCTTCGGTAAATTGGAAAATAAATTATGATTTTGCAATTACGTATCTAAAAAGTGCTCTTGAAATTTTGAAAAAAATAGAGAATAAAGGTTTTGAAGCCGATATTTATTTATTATTAAGTGAAATTAATAAAGAAAAAGGTAATTATATAGATGCCTACTCTTACTTATCGAAGCATAACAATATAAAAGATAGCCTGTTTAATAAAGATAAAGCAAGAGTATTATCTGATTTATTTGCAGACTATGAATTTAAAGATTCTAAAGCAAAAATTAATGAACTTGTATTAACTAACGAAAAAACTATACACCAAAGAAATATTGGCATTATTGCTGTTTCTGCATCATTAATTATTTTAATTCTATTAGGGTATTATTATAGAAGAGTAAGTCTTTTAAAAGATAAATTACAAGTATCTAATACGGTAAAAGATAAATTATTTTCTATTATTGGGCACGATTTAAGAACGCCATCAAATGCAGTAGCACAAGGATTAAACTTACTTAGTGAAGCACCTCTTAATAATGAAGACAGAAAACAATTATTAAGTTCTTTACAAAATCAATCAAAAGTAATTGTAGATGTTTTAAATTCTTTACTTAATTGGGGCGAAACTCAATTAAAAGGCATTAAAATTGCTGAAGTAAGCATCAATATTTTGCCTGTAATAAATAAAAGTATTGATTTACTAAAAAGCATTTCGGATGCTAAGCAACTACAAATTACTGTAAATGTATCAAAAGAAATAAATGTTTTTTCCGATAAAAATCATTTTGAATTTATAATAAGAAATTTATTATCCAATGCTGTAAAATATACTAAAACAAATGGCACTATAGAAATTGCAGCACATGAAAATTTAACGAAAGAAACCATTTTAATAAGTATAAAAGATAATGGAAAAGGAATTACTAAAGAGCAACAACTACAATTTTTTAAATCTAATATGGATGTAACATTTGGCTCTGCAGGCGAAAAAGGCACAGGCATAGGTTTGCTTTTAACCAAAGAGTTTGTGTTGGCCAATAAAGGAAAAATTTGGCTGGAAAGTGAAGAAAATATTGGCACAACATTTTATGTGGAATTGCCAAGTAACAAAAAATAAAGGAGTAAAAATTTATCTTACTCCTTTAATAATATCAACTGTTTTATTGAGTTTATTGCAATACTTCTCTTGCAATAACTAATTTTTGAATTTCAGATGTTCCCTCACCAATAGTGCATAGTTTAGAATCTCTGTAAAATTTTTCTACAGGAAAATCTTTGGTATAACCATAGCCACCAAAAATTTGAATAGCTTCTGTGGCAACTTTTACAGCTACTTCGCTTGCATAATATTTTGCCATTGCACTTTGTCTGGTTAGCTTTTCTCCTTTTTCTTTTAAATCACAACTTTGTAAAATCAATAAATCGCTTGCCATAATTTCTGTTGCCATATCAGCAAGTTTAAAACTGATACCCTGAAAATTAGCAATAGGCTGGTCAAATTGATGACGTTCTTTTGAATATTGTAAAGCTGCTTCGTAAGCTCCTTTTGCAATTCCTACGGAAAGTGCAGCTATTGAAATTCTTCCACCATCTAATATTTTCATGGCTTGCCTAAAACCATCACCAACTTCTCCTAAACGTTGGGCATCGCTAATTCGGCAATTATCAAAAATCATTTCTGCAGTTTCGCTTGCTCTCATACCCAATTTGTTTTCTTTTTTACCTGCTAAAAATCCTGCAGTACCACGTTCTACAACAAATGCAGTGCTGTTGCCACTTGTTCTTGGTTCACCTGTTCTACAAATTACTACAGCTACATCACCACTTTTACCATGTGTTATCCAGCTTTTAGTTCCATTTATAATCCAATCGTTGCCATCTTTTACTGCTACAGTTTTCATATTGCCAGCATCACTACCTGTATTGGGTTCTGTTAAACCCCAAGCGCCAATAAATTCAGCAGTAGCCAGTTTGGGTAAATATTTTTGCTTTTGCTCTTCGTTACCAAACATTAAAATATGATTGGTGCAAAGAGAGTTATGTGCTGCAACACTTAATCCTATAGAGCCACACACTTTGGCAATTTCTTGAATAATAGCATTGTATTCAAAATAACTTAATCCTGCACCACCGTATTGTTCAGGAACTACAACTCCCATCATTCCTAATTTGCCTAACTCTTTAAAAATATGAACAGGAAATTCCTGACTTTCATCCCACTCCATTAAATGTGGTTTGATGTGTTTTAATGCAAATTCTCTTGCTGTTTGTGCTACTTGTTGTGTAAGTTCGGAAGTTGAAAAATTCATATTTTGTATTTGTGTTTAAGTATTTAAGTGTGTTGAAATGTAATGAAACTGTTGGATGCATTTAATTGTACAACATTAACTAACGCTTGTTAGCCTCGCAAATGTATATTTTATTTTGTATCAACCAAATGAATTATTTACAAAAAAATACCTCACAAATTTTGTGAGGTATTTTTTAATTGCATTATTTTGTATTTGTATTAAGCTTCACTTACAACTTCAAATTCAATTTCTACTTGGTTGTTATTACCAAAGTCAAAGTTTGCTTTGTAAGTTCCTAATTCTTTAATGTCATCTGTAATAGTAATTCTTTTACGGTCTATTTCATAACCTTTTTGTTCACGAATAGCTCTGGCTATTTGTAAAGAGGTTACGCTACCAAAAATTTTACCACTTGTACCTGTTTTAGCAGTAATTTTTAAAGGAGAAGCCTTTAAAGTATCTACTACTTTGTTTATTTCTGCTAATAAAGCAGCTTCTTTTTTAGCGGCTACTTTTAAACGTTCTTGTAATTGTTTTAAATTAGATGGATTGGCTTCTACAGCAAATTTTTGAGGTATTAAATAGTTACGGGCATAACCATTTTTTACTTTTACCAATTCGTTTTTGCCACCTAAATTATCTACATCTTGAATTAATATTACTTCCATTGTTTGTTGTTTTAGTTCCCAAGAGCCCAATCAATTTTATTGATTACGACTGTCATCTTTTTTTGAAAAAGAATTAGGGAATGGTTACTAATTTTTTATTTTAATAAATCTGTTACATAAGGTAACAAAGCCATTTGGCGTGCTTTTTTAATTGCATCGCTAACCTTACGTTGGTATTTTAAAGAATTGCCACTTAAACGACGAGGCAACATTTTACCTTGTTCATTTAAAAATCTTTTAAGAAATTCTATGTCTTTATAATCAACATATTTAATTCCGTATTTTTTAAAACGGCAATATTTCTTTTTAGGTTTTTCCTGCTTAATGGCAGTTAAGTATTTTATTTCATTCTTTGCCATATTATGCCTCCTGTTTTTGAGTGTTAAAACCTACGCCACTTTTTTTAACTGCATTGTACTCAACGGCGTATTTGTCAAGTTTTGTAATCATGTGTCTCATTACTTGTTCATCTCTTAATAATGCAATTTTTAATTTTTCATTGAAAGTTGCATCAGCAGTAAATTCAATAACCCAGTAAATTCCTGTAGTTTTTTTATCAATAGGGTAAGCTAAAGATTTTAAACCCCAAGGATTGCTGTGTACTACAGTTCCAGCATTTTCTGTAATTAACTCACTGTATTTTTTCTGAGCATTTTTAAATTCATCTTCAGAAAGAATAGGAGTAAAAATTACCATTAATTCGTAATTGTTCATTACTCTTGTTTTTGATTAATAAATTGGTTTTATCCCATTGGGCAATTACACAATTTTGCGTAAAAGACTCTGCCAAAACAGAATTGGGGCTGCAAAAGTAGGGGTTTTGCTTATACTTTTATACATAGGCTAAAAAAAATAACTAAGCGAAGTATTTTACATCTTTGATAAATATATATCATCTTAGCACTCTTTTACATTCATCTTTTTACTTTTAGCTTTGTATAATTATGAAAATTCAAGAAATTATAAGTGTTTTAGAAAATTTTGCACCAACATTTTTACAGGAAAGCTACGATAATATTGGGCTTTTAACAGGTAATAAAAATGAGCAATGCAAAGGTGTTTTATGCACTTTAGATGTAACTGAAGCTGTAGTACAAGATGCCATTAATAATAAATGCAATTTTATTGTAGCACATCACCCAATAATTTTTAGTGGCTTAAAAAAAATAAATGGTAATAATTATATTGAAAAAGCCATTATTACAGCTATAAAAAAAAATATAGCTATTTATGCCATTCACACCAATTTAGATAATGTATTGTATGGCGTAAATAAAAAAATAGCCGATAAGCTTGAATTAAAAAATACCACTGTTTTATTACCTAAGCAAAATGTTTTAAGTAAGCTATACACTTTTGTACCACTACAATATGAAGAAAAAGTAAAAGCAGCTTTGTTTAATGCTGGTGCTGGGTATATAGGAAATTATAGTGAATGTAGTTTTAATGTAAAAGGGAAAGGAACATTTAAGGGAAATGAAAATACTAATCCATTTGTAGGTAAAAAAGAAAAACGACACGAAGAGGAAGAAGTTAAAATAGAAGTAATTTTTCCTGCATGGATGCAAAAAGATGTTGTTGCTGCTCTTTTACAAGCCCATCCTTACGAAGAAGTGGCTTATGATATTATTACTTTAAAAAACGATTACGCTACAATTGGTAGTGGATTAATAGGAGAATTGGCAAAGCCATTAGATGAAAAGTTATTTTTAAGAAAATTAAAAAAAGCATTTGGTTTAAAAGTAATTAAACATACTCGTTTGTTAAATAAACCTATTAAAAAAGTTGCTGTTTGTGGTGGTGCAGGAAGTTTTTTAATACAAAATGCTGCCAATGCAAAAGCAGATATTTATATTACATCAGATATAAAATATCATGAATTTTTTGATGCAAATGATAATTTAATAGTAGCAGATATAGGACATTTTGAAAGCGAACAATATACAATAGAATTATTACATGATTTATTACAACAAAATTTCCCTAATTTTGCCGTCCTTAAAACAAAGGTTATTACAAATCCTGTAGAATATTTTATTGGTTGAGTTTAAAAATGTTGTACAGTATTGTGATGAATAGTGAACTTAATGTACCAGTGTGCGACGCAACAAAAGTTTCATAGCAGTACAAAAGTTTAGTAACAAAAAAATAAAAACTTTAAAAAGTATATATGGCAGCAGTTAAAGAATTTTCTGTTGAAGAAAAATTGGCAAGCTTAGTTAAGCTTCAAAAAATTGACAGCAAGTTAGATGAGTTTCAAATTTTAAAAGGCGAACTTCCTTTGGAGGTAAGCGATTTGGAAGATGAAATTGCGGGCTTGCATGCACGAAAAAACAGAGTTGAAGAAGAAATAAATGGCATTACCGAATTTATTGAAAGCAAAAAAGAAGCTATTAAAGAAGCCGAAGCTTTATATAAAAAGTATGATAAACAAAGTAGTAGTGTAAAAAATAATCGTGAGTTTGAAGCCATTTCAAAAGAAATGGAAATGCAACAGTTGGAAATGAAATTGGCTGAAAAACACATTAAAGATGCCAATGAGGAAATTGCAGAAAAAGCAAAACTTTTAGAAATTGCCAAGAAAAATATTGCAACTAAAGAAGGAGTATTGAATCATAAAAAAGAGGAGTTAGAAAAAATTATTGCCGATACAGAAAAAGAAGAAACTCAATTTCGTAAAAAAAGTGCTGCTGCAAGAAAAGATGTGGAAGAAAGATTGTTGTACAGCTACGATAGAATTAGAAAAAGTTATAGAAATGGATTGGCTGTAGTGCCTGTAGATCGTGATGCTTGTGGTGGTTGCTTTAATGCTGTACCTCCTCAAAAGCAAAGTGAAATAAGATTGCATAAAAAAGTTATGGTTTGTGAAAACTGTGGAAGAATTTTAGTTGATGCTGATTTGAATGAGAATGTTAATGTAAAATAATTAGATGATTTTTTTTATTAAACAAATGGCAGCCTTGTGGCTGCCATTTGTTTTTGAAGAACATACTAATGAAAGCAGTTTATTTGTCTTTTTGTACTATAGTTGAAGAATTTTATTTTTATAGATAATGAGGTATTAGTTTTTAAGTATTATTCCCCTATTTTTGCGTCCCATTTTAAATAATTATTTAAGTATATACTTGCTTATGACTACGAATACATTGTTTTTACTTGTACCTGCTTTAGGTATTATTGGATTGTTGTACACTTTTGTTAAGTTTAACTGGGTATCTAAACAAGATGCTGGCAACGACAGAATGAAAGAAATCAGTAATTATATTGCTGAAGGTGCTATGGCTTTTTTAAAAGCAGAATGGAAAATTTTAAGCTACTTTGTTATCATAGTTGCTTTGTTATTGGGCTTTATGGCTTCTAAAAATCCTCACAGCCATTGGAGCATTTCAATAGCATTTATTTTAGGAGCAATTTGTAGTGCTGTTGCTGGTTATATAGGAATGAAGGTTGCTACAAAAGCCAATGTTCGTACAGCACAGGCAGCTCGTACAAGTTTATCAAAAGCTTTATCTGTATCATTTACAGGAGGTTCAGTAATGGGTTTAGGTGTTGCTGGTTTAGCAGTATTAGGTTTAGGTGGCGTATTTATTATATTAAAAGGAATGTTTGCACCAGAAGCAGTTTCATCTGCTGAAATGCTAAAAACAATAGAAGTACTTACAGGTTTTTCTTTAGGTGCAGAGAGTATTGCATTATTTGCTCGTGTAGGTGGAGGAATTTATACAAAAGCTGCTGATGTAGGTGCAGATTTAGTGGGTAAAGTAGAAGCTGGTATTCCAGAAGATGACCCAAGAAACCCTGCAACTATTGCAGATAATGTAGGAGATAATGTAGGAGATGTAGCAGGTATGGGAGCTGATTTATTTGGTAGTTATGTAGCTACTGTTTTGGCAACAATGGTATTAGGACAAGAAACAACCTCTAATGATATGTTTGGTGGTTATGCACCTATTTTATTACCTATGCTTATTGCAGGTATAGGTATTTTATTTTCTATTGTAGGAACATGGTTTGTAAGAGTTAGTGATGCTGCTGGAATTAATACATCTAATGTACAAAAGGCATTGAACATGGGCAACTGGGGTTCTATTATTTTAACAGCTATTGCTTGTGTAGGATTAGTACATTATTTGTTACCAGAAACTATGAGTTTAAGAGGTTTAGAGTTTACAAAATGGGGTGTTTTGGGAGCCATTGCAGTAGGATTAGTTGTGGGTGCTTTAATGAGTATTATAACAGAATATTATACAGCCATGGGTAAACGCCCTGTAATGTCTATTATTCGTCAAAGTGCTACAGGTCATGCAACAAACGTAATTGGTGGTTTAGCAATAGGCATGGAAAGTACATTTTTACCAATACTTGTATTAGCAGGTGGTATTTGGGGAAGTTATGAATGTGCAGGATTATATGGAGTAGCTATAGCTGCTGCAGGTATGATGGCAACTACAGCCATGCAATTAGCTATTGATGCTTTTGGACCAATTGCAGATAATGCAGGAGGTATTGCTGAAATGAGTGAACTACCCAGTGATGTTCGTGAAAAAACTGATGTACTTGATGCAGTAGGTAATACAACAGCTGCCACAGGAAAAGGTTTTGCTATTGCATCTGCCGCTTTAACTTCTTTAGCATTATTTGCTGCATTTGTGGGTGTTTCTAAAATTAGTGGTATAGATATTTATAAGGCAAAGGTTTTAGCAACCTTATTTGTAGGTGCTATGATTCCTTTTATATTTTCTTCTTTAGCAATTAGAGCAGTAGGTGAGGCAGCTATGGCAATGGTAGAAGAAGTAAGAAGACAATTTAAAACCATTCCTGGAATTATGGAAGGAAAAGGAAAACCTGAGTATGATAAATGTGTGGCTATTTCTACTGATGCATCTATTAAAAAAATGATGTTGCCTGGTGCTATTGCTATTTTATCGCCTATTATTATTGGTTTTACTTTGGGTGCTGAAGCATTAGGAGGCTTTTTAGCTGGAGCAACAGTAAGTGGTGTATTAATGGGAATGTTTCAAAATAATGCAGGCGGTGCTTGGGATAATGCAAAAAAATCTTTTGAAAAAGGTGTAGAAATAAATGGCGAAACTTATTACAAAAAATCAGAGCCACACAAAGCATCTGTAACTGGTGATACTGTTGGCGATCCTTTTAAAGATACTTCTGGTCCTTCTATGAATATTTTAATTAAATTAATGAGCATTGTGTCGCTGGTTATTGCTCCAACATTGGCTCAATTAGAACATAATACAAATGATACAACTACTACAAAAGTTGAAACAATAATGAATACAACTGCAACTAACACAAGTGATGCAGCAACTGTATTTATTACTGCATTAAAAAATGATGGCATTATTAACAACAATGATAATGTTGCTTACGAAAATGGAGTTTTAACTATTAACAATGTTCAACAAAGTGAAGCAGTAACAGCAAAATATGTAGCACTTTTAAAAGATAAAAATCAAATAAAATTCAACTTTTCATTTAATAATAATTAAACAGAAAAGTAACACAATTAAAAAAGCCTTGAGTTTAATCAAGGCTTTTTTAATAAAAATTACTCATGAGAATAAAAGGAAACATTTTCCTTTTTTTCTCAAAGTCGTTAGTGTTATTAAATACTGAATTGTACTTTCGTTTTTTAATAAAGAATATCATGTCAAAAATTTCTATCAATATTGCTACAGGAAGTTTACAACAAGCTGAAATGATTGTAGGCATTGATTTAGGAACAACCAATAGTTTGGTATCAATTATTCATCCAGAAAGTAAACAAGCCATTATTTTAAAAGAACATGATAGTAGTAGCCTGGTACCAAGCATTGTACATTTTGATGAATTAAACAATGTTATTGTAGGCGATAATGCTAAACAATATTTAGAAACTTCGCCTCAAAATACAATTTTTTCTGCTAAAAGATTAATGGGTAAAAGCTATAACGATGTAAAAGAGAGCACTCACTTTTTTTCATATAAAGTAATTGATGACAATACTGAAAGTTTAGTAAAAGTTCAAGTGGGCAATACATTTTATTCGCCTGTAGAATTATCGTCTTTTATTTTAAAAGAATTAAAACAACGTGCAGAGCATATTATAAAAACACCAGTAACAAAAGCTGTTATTACAGTGCCTGCTTATTTTAATGATGCTCAGCGTCAGGCAACAAGAGATGCAGGAAAATTAGCTGGATTAGATGTGTTGAGAATTATAAATGAACCTACTGCTGCAAGTCTTGCTTATGGCATTGGTACATCTGCAAACGAAAAAGAGCAAACCATTGCTGTATATGACTTAGGTGGAGGAACTTTTGATGTTTCAATTTTAAAAATAAGCAATGGAATTTTTGAAGTATTAAGCACCAATGGCAATACATTTTTAGGAGGCGATGATTTTGATAGAGCAATAAAAGATTATTGGATAAAGCAATTAAATATTGACATTAATTCATTATCCAATGAAATAAAACAAGGTTTTAGATTACGAGCAGAGGAAGCTAAAATTTATTTAAGTAGCAATGAAATTTATACTACAAATTTTAACGAATATACATTAAGTTTAACCAAAAAAGAATTTGAAAATCTTATACAACCCTTTATTGATAAGACTTTGGAGTGTTGTACTAATGCTTTAAAAGATGCTAATTTAATTACAAAAGATATTGATGTAATTGTAATGGTAGGAGGTAGTACAAGAGTTTCTTTAGTAAATAAATTGGTAAGTGATTTTTTTGGAAAGCCTGTAAACAATAGTGTAAACCCAGATGAAGTGGTTGCTTTAGGAGCAGCTATACAAGCAGATATTTTAGCTGGTAATAATAAAGATTTTTTACTGTTGGATATAACTCCTTTGAGTTTAGGTATTGAAACAATGGGAGGTTTAATGGATGTTTTAATTCCAAGAAATTCTAAAGTTCCTTCAAAGGCTGCAAGACAATATACTACTCATAAAGATGCTCAAGGAAGTATGCGAATTTCTGTTTTTCAGGGAGAGAGAGATTTAGTAAAAGACAACAGAAAATTAGCAGAATTTAATTTAACCAATATACCTGGAATGCCTGCAGGTTTTCCAAAAGTGGAAGTAAGTTTTATGGTTGATGCTGATGGAATTTTAAAAGTAAAAGCTCAAGAGTTAAGAAGTGGTGTAGAACAAACCATTGAAGTAAAACCTCAGTATGGGCTTACAGATGAAGAAGTTGAAAAAATGTTGATGGATAGTATTACTCATGCAAAAGATGATATTGCTACAAGAGCATTGGTAGAAGCAAAAACAGAAGGGGAACAAATTTTAGAAACAACCGAAAAATTTATTACTAAAAATTCTTCATTACTTACACAAGATGAGTTGATGCAAACTGCACAAGCCATGCAGGCTTTACAATTAGCTTTAACAATGGATGATAAAAATTTAATTCAAACAAAAATAGAAGAGCTAAATACCATCAGTAAGCCTTATGCTGAACGTGTAATGGATAATGCTGTAAGCCTTGCTATGAAAGGAAAAACGATATAGTTTTATTTCCAACCATCACCATCAAGTAAATTTCCTAAGCCGCCTAAAACGCTTCCTTCTTCTTTGCGTTTATAAGTACCATAAGCTAAAATTCTGCCTGCTAATCTGCTTATGGGTAAACTTTGAATCCAAACTTTTCCTGGACCTCTTAGAGTTGCAAAAAATAATCCTTCGCCACCGAAAATTGTATTTTTAATTCCTCCTATAAACTGAATATCATATTGAATGGTTGATGTAAAACCAACAATGCAACCAGTATCAATTTTAATTAATTCGCCAGGCTGTAAATCTCTTTCTTGTACATATCCACTTGCATGCATAAAAGCCAATCCATCGCCTTCTAATTTTTCCATAATAAAACCTTCGCCACCAAACAATCCTACACCTAATTTTTTTTGAAATTCTATACCAATGCTTACCCCTTTTGCTGCACACAAAAAGGCATCTTTTTGGCAAATAATTTTTCCGCCTAATCTTAGTAAATCAAGCATAATTATTTTGCCAGGGTATGGCGATGCAAAACTTACAAATTTTTTTGTAGAGCTTATGTTGCTAAAGGTTGTCATAAATAAACTTTCGCCCACTAACAATCTTTTCCCAGCTCCTAAAAGTTTACCTAAAATGCCTGTATGTTGTTGGCTGCCATCGCCCATAATAGTTTCTAATTGTATGCCATCATCCATCATCATAAATGCACCAGGTTCTGCAATAGCGGTTTCATTAGGGTCTAATTCTACTTCTACATATTGCATTTCTTCGCCAAAAATTTTGTAATCTATTTCATGGTTTTGTCTCATGGTATAAAGTTTTTTTATTTTAAATTAAGCATAAATTCTATCTACAGTATCTTTGTATTTTTCTAAAATTATTTTTCTTTTTAAACTAAGTTTAGGAGTCATTTCGCCTGTATCAATACTCCATTCGTTTGGCAATAGTTCAAACTTTTTTACTTGCTCTACATGATTAAAAAATTGATTGTAATTTTCTATAACCTCTTTATACATGCTTAGTACTTGAGGGTTTTTGATTGCTTCTTCATTGGTTGAATAATCAATGTTGTTGCTTTTCATCCATTCTTTGAGTGCTACAAAAGATGGAACAATTAATGCTCCAACAAATTTTTTTTCAGAGCCTACAATAATTACCTGTTCTATAAACCTACTTTCTTTAAATTTATTTTCTATGGGTTGTGGAGCAACATATTTTCCTCCACTTGTTTTAAATAATTCTTTTTTTCTGTCGGTAATTTTTAAAAATTTATTGTTTACCCAAATGCCAATATCACCAGTGTATAGCCAATTGTCTTTTAAAACTTCTGCGGTTAAATCTGGTCGTTTGTAATAGCCTTGCATTACGGTTGGTCCTTTTACTAAAATTTCTCCATCTTCTGCAAGTTTTACTTCAAGTCCTTCTATAACTGGTCCTACTGTTCCATACATTGAGCCTCCTGCTTCTTGTCTGTTTACACTAATTACAGGACTATTTTCTGTTGGTCCATAACCTTCATACACAGGTATTCCTGCTGCATTAAAGATTCTTAATAATTTTTCCTGACAAGCAGCACCGCCTGTAATTATAAATTTAATGTTGTTGCCCAGTGCTTCTCTCCATTTAGAAAAAACCAATTTGCGTGCAATGGCTAATTGAATATTATAGAATAGCCCACCACTTTTTATGTTATCGTATTTTGTTGCAAGTGATACACTCCAATAAAATAATTTTCTTTTAAAACCTGTAAGTTCATTGCCTTTAATCATTATTTTTTCATACACTTTTTCTAATAATCTTGGCACTGTTGTAAAGCCATCGGGTTGAATTTCTTTTAAATTATCGCTAATGGTTTCTAAACTTTCTGCATAATAAATACTAATGCCACTAAACAAATAAATATAGCTAACACATTTTTCAAAAATGTGATTGAGAGGTAAAAAGCTTAACACTTTTGTTTGTGGCGAATCATCGAAAGGAAAACTTTTTTTAGAAAGAAAAGAGCAGCTTACAATATTTTCATGGCTTAATACCACACCTTTTGGAGTGCCTGTTGTACCAGATGTATAGATGATAGTTGCTGTGTGAGAAATAGGAATGGTAGTTTTTAATTTTTCTACTTTTTCTAAATATGCAGCATCTGCTAATTGTAAAACTTCTGAATAATGTGGTGCATTTTCTACCTGATTAAACGTGTAAATATTTTTTATGGATGGAACATTTTTTGCAACTTCTTTTACTTTTTCGTACAACTCTGCATCGCTTGCAAAAACATATTTTACCTCTGCATTATTTAAAATAAATTCTATTTCTGAAGGATTGGTAGTAGGATAAAGTGGAACAAGAATTGCACCAATTTGTTGCACAGCAAAATCTGTAAACAACCACTCTGGTCTGTTGTTACTAATGATGGCAATTTTATCACTTCCTTCTGCTGTACAATTATTGCATTGTACATTTAATTTTAAAAGTCCTGCTGAAAATTTATTTACAATTTCTTCTACTGTAGCTGTACTGTAATGTTTCCATGAGCCATTTTCTTTTGCATTAAGCATATCACTTTTAGGAAACTTTTTTTTCTGATATTCTATGGCATCAAATAACCTGTAATTAGGATAATTCATAAGTCAAGAAGTTTAATTGAAAAATGTATAAAACTAATGAAACCTGAATGTTACAATATTAATAAAAAAGTAACTAAACTTTTGTTTTATAGAAATTTATTTTCTTAAAAATGAGTTACCCAAAAAGCAATTAAGTAGCACTAAATTATTCAGTAAAAGTTTTAATGAATTAAAAGCAGGCAATTTTATTTACTCTGTTTTCGTGCCTTCCACCTTCAAAAGGAGTGGCTATAAAATTGTCAATCATTTCTAATACCAACGGAAGGGCTACAAATCTTGCAGGCATGCATATTATATTGGCATTATTGTGTTGTCTTATTAGTTTGGCTACATCATTATCCCAAGCTAAACCTGCTCGAATGTGTTGGTGTTTATTGGCTGTAATGCAAACGCCATTTGCACTGCCACAAAATAAAATACCAAAAGCTGTTTCATTATTTTCAACACTTGTTGCAACAGCATGAGCATAATCTGGGTAATCAACAGAATCTTTTGTAAAAGTGCCAAAGTCTTTTACTGCAAATCCCTTTTGCTCTAAATATTTTTTTACAGCATCTTTATAATCAACACCTGCATGGTCGCAACCTATTGCAATGGGTTTTGTTACATCAAATTTTTTTTCCATAATAATGTAATTTACAAATCTTCATTAAAAAATATTAGCTCCATTCTTCTGCTTCTTTTCTTTTTTCTTCTTTAACTACTCTTGAGGATATGATGATACTTATTTCGTATAAAATCCAAAGTGGAAGAAAAACAAGCATTTGACTTGTCCAATCTGGACTTGGAGTAATTATAGCTGCTGCAACCAACAATAATACAACAGCATATTTTCTTGTTTTCTTTAAAAATGATGGTGTAATTAAACCAATTCTTGTAAGTACATAAGATAATACTGGAAGCTCAAAAGCAAGCCCACAGCCTATTATAATATCTACAAGATTTTCTACATAATCATTTAAAGTTGGTCGTGTTACCAATACATTGTGAGTGCCTAATTGAAAACCAGCTAAAAAATTAAAAGTAAATGGACCTAATAAAAAGAAGCCAAAAGCAGCACCAGTAAAGAAAAAGAAGGAAACCCAAAAAATTGCAAATCGGGTACTTTTTATTTCTTTATCATGCAAAGCTGGTTTTACAAATCGCCAAAACTCCCAAAAAATATAGGGAAATGCAATGATAAATCCTCCAACAAAAGCAATGGTAATACTGCTTATAAACTGTCCACCAAAAGTGGTTGTTTGCATTTCAATTTTTACAGGAGGCATACATAAAGCATCACCAATACCTAACCAATGACTGAATTTGCATAATGCTCTATAGCTTATAAAATCTGGATTAATTGGACCTGTAATGATGTTGTCAAAAAACCAATCACGATAAATAAAAAGAATTATAGCGAAAATTAAAATAGCAATGATGCTTCTTATAATATGTACTCTTAAAGCTTCTAAATGATCTACAAACGACATCTCAGATGTAGCACTATTTTTTTTTAATCTATCAAAAAATCCTGCCATTTTATTTTTAATTTCAAATGAGTTTATGAAAAACTATTCTATCGTTTGCCTTCTAAGAAACCTAATTTTTTTAAAATATTCATTAAAATATTTTTTCTGATAGTAACTATATTTTCTGTTGAGTTGCTATCAAAATTTAATACAAAGAAATAAGGGTGTTTGTTTTCTTCTATCCAGCCTACAACCCAAGCTAATGCTTGTCCATTTTCTTTAAAACCTAAACCTGTTTTATAAGCTAAGGTATAGTTGGCATTTTTTTCTTGAATCATTATATTTTTTACAGTTTCTTGTGTGGTTTTATTAAAAGGCAACTGGTCGAAGTATAATTTTTTTATTAAGCCTAATTGTTCGTCAGCAGTAATTTTTAAAGAGTTATCTAACCAAAAAGAATCTATTGTTGTGGTTATTTTTTTTGACCCATAACCTAATGTATCCAACCAAATTTTCATGGTGTCTTTTCCTATTCTTTTGGCTACTTCTTGAAAATAGGGAACAGCCGAAACTTTAAAAGCTTCTTCCATTGTTAAATCTTTGTTCCAATCTGGGTTTGAATAGGTAATTCCACTCCATTTAATTACCATTTTTTCATTTACAATAGCACCTGTTTGTAAGCCTACTAAAGCATTTACAATTTTAAATGTAGAGGCAGGTAAATAAGCAGAATCCTTATATCTGCTTAAACTATAAATAATAAAATCGCCTTTGCTATTGTCGAATAATCCAAAAGTTCCTTTTACATTATTTTCATCAAAAATTTGTTGTAAACTTTTATCTTCTTTTACATTGTTGGGCGAACACGAAAAAAATATTATTGAAATAAATAGAGTTGTAGTAACTAAAATTCGCATGAAATATTTTTTAATTGAGTGGACAAATTTATGCTAAAATGTATCGTTATTGCTACAAAATTTTGATAGCACAGAAAATAAAAAATCGGGTACTAAATACCCGATTTTTATACCAATTTATTGTTTCAATAATTTTTATTTATTTTTTTAACACATTCAACTCTTTACCAACTTTTGTAAAAGCTGCAATAGCTTTATCTAAATGATGTTGTTCGTGTGCTGCACTTAATTGTACACGAATGCGTGCCAAACCTTTTGCTACCACAGGATAAAAGAAGCCTATAACATAAATGCCTTCATCTAATAATTTTGCTGCAAAATTTTGTGCTACAACTGCATCGTACAACATAATGGGTACAATAGGATGATCGCCAGGTTTAATATCAAAACCTGCTTCTGTCATTTTTGTTCTGAAATATTTTGTATTGGCTTCTAATTTATCTCTTAATGCTGTTGTTTGGGTAAGCATATCAAATACAGCAATGCTTGCTCCTACAATGCTTGGTGCTACTGTATTACTAAACAAATAAGGACGACTTCTTTGGCGTAACATTTCTATTATTTCTTTTTTTCCACTTGTAAAACCACCACTTGCACCTCCTAATGCTTTACCTAAAGTTCCTGTAATAATATCTATTCTTCCCATAACCCCACTATACTCATGTGTGCCTCTTCCTGTTTTTCCTAAAAATCCAGATGAATGACATTCATCAATCATAACAATAGCATCATATTTATCTGCTAAGTCGCAAATTTTATCTAATTGTGCAATCGTTCCATCCATGCTAAAACTACCATCTGTTACAATAATTCTGCTTCTTAAATGTGCTGTTTCTTTTAGTTTGTTTTCTAAATCTTCCATGTTGTTGTGCTCGTATCTGTAACGTTGAGCTTTACACAAACGAACACCATCAATAATACTTGCATGATTTAAAGCATCACTTATAATGGCATCTTGTTCATTAAACAATGGTTCAAATACACCACCATTTGCATCAAAAGCTGCTGCATATAAAATAGTATCTTCTGTTCCTAAAAATTGTGCAATTTTTTGTTCTAATGTTTTATGAATATCTTGTGTACCACATATAAAACGTACACTACTCATGCCATAACCATGTGTATCTATTGCTTTGTGTGCTGCTTCTATAACTTTTGGATGTGAGGATAATCCTAAATAATTATTAGCACAAAAATTTAAAACTGTTTTACCATTTACTACAATTTCTGCACCTTGCTCACTGGTTATAATTCTTTCATTTTTATACAAACCAGCAGCTTCTATTTCTGCTAATTCTGCTTTTATTCTTTCAGAAAATTTTGTATTCATTGTTCAAGTATTTTTTATTAAAACAAAGATAAGGTTGAGGATTGGAGGATTTTAAAGTAATCGTTGAAAAATAATTTTACACTATTGCTAAACTTATTTTTTAAAACATTGCATTGATAATTTCATCTAATGTTATGTTCATAAAATATTCTTCTATAACAAAATTTTCAAAAACTTTTCTTATTGCAATTTCATCGTGCTTTATATTTTGCAGAGCATTTTCAATTACTGAAATATCTTTTAAGTTAAAAAAGTCGCCATAAATTTTTGCTTCTTTAATAATTCCTTTTTCTACAATTAAGTGCATTTCTACTATGCCACCATTGGTTTTAATGCTTTTATTAAAATTATAATTGGCTACTAAACCAAAGTTCCAATCTTCTTTTACATAACGTTCTTGTTTAATGGCTTCTATTTTTTTTAAATCATCTTTTGTAAATTCATATAGGGTAGCATTGGGTGTTGTGTTTACAATATGATTCATGATTTTTTGTGTAAATTCTTCCAGCGTTATTGGTATTTTTAAATGTTGTGAAATATTGGTAACACGTTTTGGAACAGACTTTACAGCTTTATCCTGATATTTTAAAGGATGAATTTTAAGAGCTTCGCTTACATTTTTCATTTGCGATGCAAATAAAAGTGTGCCATGATGCAGTAATTTATGTTTGTATAAATGTTCGGCATTACCAGAAATTTTCATTCCATCAATAGTAATATCATTTCTTCCTTCAAACTTTGCTTCTATACCTAAACTTTGCAGTACCTCAATTATAGGTTGAGTGTATAATTTAAAATCTACCATTTCAGAAGTTTTTCCTTGCTTGGTAAAAGAAAAATTCAAGTTGCCTAAATCATGGTAAACTGCACCACCACCAGAAAGCCTTCTTACCACATGAATGTTATTTTGTTTTACATATTCGTAATTTATTTCTGCTAAAGCATTTTGATGTTTGCCTACAATAATTGCATTATCGTTTCGCCAAAGCATGAAACAATCTTCTTCAATATGTTTTAAAATATATTCGTCTGTAGCTATGTTAAAATAAGGATCAGTAGATTGATGATAAATGCAAAGCATATTTTATGTTTTTAAAAAGAGCCGCAAAACTAATCAATAAAACTGCATAATAAAATAGGCTGCATTTTATTAAAAATTATACACTACATTAATGAAAAAATTTCTTCCATTTCTTGGTATTTTGTTCCAATCTGCAAAGGTTGAATAATATCTATCAAACAAATTTTCAAAGCCTGTTTTTATTTGTACTGTTTGGTTAAATATTTTAATTTGTTTAGAAGCAGATAGGTTTAAAATAGTATAATCATCGGTTCCAGTTTCACCAAATGTTGGGCTAAAGTTTGTATGCTTTAATGCCCCTTCAACTGCACATTCTGCAATAAAATTTTTGTGTTGATAACGTATAGTGCTACCATAACTTATAGGTTGTATTTGTGGTAAATTTAGCGATTGGTAATTGCCTTTTCTGTACACCATTTTTCCTGCAATTTGTAACGAATTTGTAATACGATATGTAGAACTAAAACTAAGGTTAAAAATATTTACATAAGGAAGTTGTTGGTACACTTTTACACCATTTGCACCAATAGTCATGGGTATGAAATTATTGTTTGGCATACCAATAATGTAATTAAAAATTCTAAAATAATCTACTTGAAAATGTATAGAAACTTTTTTTGTATTATAAGATGTTGATGAATTTATTTCTAAAGATTTTTCATTTTTCATAGTTGGGTTTCCTATATAATCGTACTTGTCAAAACTGTTGAATAAATAAAAGCCATAGCCTTCAGAAATGGATGGTGCTCTTTCGCCAAAACCTACTCCAAAGCTTTGTTGCCATTGATTTTTACGATAATTTATTTTTCCTGCAATGTTTTTAAGCAACCTTGTTTTTGATGCTAATAAATTAGGATAAAATATTTGCAAACTTGTTAAGCCTAATTCGTTTTTTATGGTGTTGTTGTTTATACTTAATCCTGCACTAATATTTGCACTCCAGTTTTTGTTCAAATCAATTTTATCTTCTACAAATAATTTTCCAAATAAGGTATGAACACCAGGCCAAGTAAGCATAAACATATCTTTTTCGTTGCTGTTTTTTGAGTACATAGTCATTTCAGCCAATGAAGTATTGTAATGTGCATTTAAGTTTATTAAAAAATTATGATTATTCATTTTCCCCTCCAGTTTAGAATAAAATCCTGCTGTGTTTGCCCAACCTGGCATATCCATGTGTACAGGAACATTAGGACGTTTAGTATCATCCATTAAATGTGTAACAGAATTAAAATATAATTTAGTTTCCCAATGGTATAGGGTTGATTTTGAATTATGATATTCGTATTGCACCGAACCAATAAAAGCCTTTGCAAACGCAACATCCATAGGCAATGCAGGATAACCCACATTTCTTGCATCATCGTATATGACAGAAGCAATAATTTGTTTTTGATGATTTATTTTCCATCCTGCAGTTGCCGATAAATTGTATTTTGTAAACTGAGAAAAAGGAATTTCAATGTTATTTCCTGCTTTGTAATTTTGGGCATTTCTGTAAGTAAAATCAAGCAAAGTATAAAACTTTTTTTCAGCGTATTGCATAGAAGTTCCGATAATTTTTTGCTGATTGGTTGATTCAAAACCTGTAAAAATACTAGCATTTACACCTAATTTATTGGTGTCTATTTTTGTTCTAATCAAATCAATTCCTCCACCAATAGTTGAGCCATTTGCACCACCAGCTTGCCCTGAATGAATTACTGCTTTTGATAAATTAGTAATCTCTACATAAGATGTTACAGGATCCATTTTATCTGTACAAGCACTATAAATACGCATTCCATCAATGGTAATTACAGAACGTTCACTTGCCATTCCATTTATTAAAGCTTCCCAAGCATAAGCTCCACGTTTTACCATATTTATGGCATTGTTATTTTCTAAATAATTGTCTAAAGATGATAGAACTTTTATTTTTTTGTTGGTAGCTTTTTGCTGTACTGCAACCACAACTTCTGCTAACTGATGTGTGCTATCTGTAAAATAAGATGCTTGCTGTTGTGCATTTGACTGATGAAATAATAATATCAATAAACTGATAACAACCGATAATTTATTCATGATTATTTATTTTTAAAGAATTGTTTGATACAACCAATTTGCTATATCACACTTGATTTTTATATCAAACAATTCTTTTGTAAAACAATTTCTTTTTTTTTAGGAATTGTATTAAAACTCAATTTCAAAAAATATACTGCTGCTTTCTTGAGTTGCAGTAACAGGTTCTCCTTTTAAAATTGTACCACTTTCGTTTTCTAACTGAAGGTTTATTTTCCAATAACCTGTCATAGTAAGACTTAATTTTCCAAAGTAAGAACCATTCAAAGAAGTTTGTTTTAAATCTACATTATTAGGTGAACCATGATTACCCATACTTGTCATTCTTGGGTCTATTTTTATTGTATAATTATTTACTACAGGATAACTCATCATTGTTTCTTTTTTAAAAAGCATTGCTTCCATATCATTGGTAGCAACTTTAGGGTTTGATGGAGCAACCATTGCTAAAACATAACTCACATTATCGCTGCCTTTAAACGACAATACATTTTTTTTAGTTACTGCTTCTACATCAATTCTTTCTGTAGCAGTGTAAGTAGTGTTGTCAATGGTGTATTCTATAGTTAAATCCCAATATTCAGTACTGTTTCCAGCCATTTGAAAAACTATAAAACCTTCGTACAAAGAATTGCTGTTGGCAGATTTAGAAACACTTGAATAAGGGCAAGCATGTTGCATACTTGTCATGTGCATTAGAGGCTTCCAATTTGCTGTAGCATTGGTAACTAAACTTCCATCAAGGTTTTTTATTTGAAAAAATATTTTATTATACCCTTGCTGAAATTTTCCATTCTGGGTATAAAAAATAATGTTGTGTGTAGCATTTGAAATACTTTTCGCTGAAATCAAACCATCGGTATCGTTAGGTATTATTGTGTTTTCTTTTTTACAAGATATAAATAGTGTTATAGCAGCTATAAAGCTGAATAGTTTTAATACATTCATTTGAATTAAATTTTTAAATTAATAGAATAGATTATCATACCACATAAGCTGTATGATGAAAAATAAATAGAGAGCTATTAACTTAAAAACTCAGGAGGTTTATCGTTTTTTGATAAATAAAGAAAGGAATAATTGTGTTGTTGAAATAAATTGAATGAGGCTTTAATATTGTAAAATGTATTTTCAATAAAAGGGTTTAGAGGTTGATGAAAATACAATACAACTTCTTGTTGTAGCTGAATTATTAAATTATGGTGTGTATTTCTTTCTTCTTGCTTAGCAATTTGTGATAGCTGACATTTACCATTACATTTTAGTTCGGGCTTTGATTTATTTTCGCAAAATAAACTTACGAATGCTTTTGTATTTAATTCATAAAAGCCAACTAAAATACTATT
This sequence comes from Chitinophagales bacterium, assembly GCA_026931905.1. GTDB lineage: Bacteria > Bacteroidota > Bacteroidia > Chitinophagales > Chitinophagaceae > UBA1930. The sequence continues at coordinate 593 of JAIXLB010000077.1, read as the reverse complement.
CTTCATAATGCTAAAAAACATTAGTAAGAATAATAAGAGTGTTGCACCTTTGCGAAATAGTAACAATGTAGTTGAATTTTATTTTGCTGCAAAAATAGTAGTAAAATTTTGTTCTTTGAATGATTATAATCATAGACTTTTATGTATTGTAAAAATATCTTTCTCCATTAATCAAAAAGTTAATTATTGTAAAATGAAAAATGTTATTTGAAGAAAACATCAAAACTTTTAGCTGTTATAGCTGCAGAATTTTTAATGATTGCTCTTTTTGTCCCTATTTGGAATATTTATTTAGATGCACCAAAATATACTGAAGGTTTAGTGTTGAAAATTTGGGCAAATTATTTAAGAAACTATTGCTAAGACACATCCATTAATTTTAAAATCCAATCACAATTAATTTTACTATATAATCCACTATGGATTATTTTATGACAGTTAAATCTTTTTTCGTACCCTAAAAATTACCTAAGTTTGAATGGCAGTTTAGAGAAGTATAGAAATATTAGCTATACCAAAATTAAACAAGTAACTGTTGCAGATATTGCAGGACGTATGGTAAGGAATATGCAGGTTAACGGAGCAGATATGGT
>JAIXLB010000031.1 GCA_026931905.1 Chitinophagales bacterium | reverse complement strand
ATGGTATTCAAACTTTATTTTAAAATTTTTCTTACTTTTTAGAATTTGTTAAAAAATTAAGTTTATAAAAATTTTCTTATCAGCTTATTTTTTATTCTTATATTTAGCCTATAAAAACATTTTATTATGAAGAAAATAACTTTACCTCTACTGCTTGTTGCAGCACTTTTTGCTGAAAAATCTACCGCTCAAAGTAATAAAGCTTATGCATTTACTGGCGAAACAAAAGGCACTTACATTTGGACTGCCATTAGAGAAATTGATTTGAGTAATGGTAGTGTTATAAGAACATTATATAGCAATAATGATGCACCTAATGTAAGTTACACATTTATTAATAACGATTGGGGAGCACAAAAAGTAAATCCATCAAACTTAACACCCACAATAAATGGTGTAGCTGCTGCAGCTTTTGATGAAAAAAATAACCGCTTGTATTTTACTCCAATGTGGGGTAATGATTTGCGTTATGTAGATTTAAACTCAAAAAACATAAGCGTTGTTGTAAACAGCGATGCTAATTTTTCAACAGGCAAACATGTTGATGAAAGCAATGTTATAACAAGAATGGTTATTGGTGCAGATGGCAACGGTTATGCTTTAACTAACGATGCAAATAACTTCATTCAATTTACTACAGGAAAAAATCCTGTAATAACTAATTTAGGAGCATTAATAGATAGCAAAAACAATAATGGTATAAGTGTACATACACAATGTACCAGTTGGGGAGGCGATTTAATTGCTGATGTTTATGGCAATTTATATTTATTTGCTTATCGCGGTCATGTGTTTAAAATAAATCCTACTACAAGAATTGCAGAACATTTAGGTGTTGTAAAAAATTTACCTGAAAACTATACTATTAATGGTGCAGCAGTTGATGCAAATGGAGATGTATTTGTAACAAGTGCTACTTTAACCACAGGATATTATAAAGTAAATCTTTCTACTTTAAATGCTACTGCAATTATTAAAAGCGAAAACGAAGCTGTTTACAATGCATCTGATTTAGCAAGCAGCAACTTGGCTTATCGTGATGCAAAAAATACACCTGTAACAAACGTTGTAAGAAATAATGGTATTGCTATTTACCCTAATCCAGTGGTAAACAAAACTTTTGCTATTCAATTCGATAAAATGCCAGCAGGAAATTATACAATAGAAATTTCTGACATTAATGGTAAAAAAGTGATAGCAAAAACTTTAAACATTAATGGTGTACAAAATGAAAAAATAAATATGCCTAAATCTTCAGCAACAGGTTTATACTTTATTAAAGTTGTAAACTCAAATGGCAACGCTGTTTATACAGATAAATTTGTTGTAGAATAATTTTAGAATTTCTCTAATAAAAAAAGCCACCAATAAAATTGGTGGTTTTTTTCTAGAATGGATATTGGATTTAAAACAAACTTTGTACATCAGTTTAAAACTGAATGTTCTTGATAATAACTTTTATGCGTGGTTAATTCTTTATTCTGAATCATTCTGTAAATAGTGCTTTTACCTACATCTAATTTTTTAGCTACTTTCAAAACATCATTATTATATAAATCTAAATAGTATTGAATTAGCTTTATATTAAACTCTTTTAAAGTTGCATCTTTTATAGCAAAAGATTCCATTACATTTTGAACAACAATATTCAAATGTTCTGGTAAAATTTCTTTATCCTCAGCCATTACAGTAGCCAATTCAATAATAGATTTTAGTTCACGAATATTTCCTGGAAAAGTATGATTCATTAATTTTTTCTTAGCATCTGTAGTAAGTACTTTAAGAGGAATTTTGTTTTCTTTACAGAATATTTCCATATAATATTTTGCAATCAACAACACATCATTTTCTCTTTCTCTTAAAGGAGGTAAGTGAATAGGTAAGCCCAATAATCTATAATATAAATCTTCTCTAAAGTTTCCAGCCTTAACTTCTTCTATTAAGTTTTTATGCGTAGCAACAATAATTCTAACATCAAATTTTATAACCTCATTGCTTCCTACTCTACTAATTTCTCTTTCTTGCAAAGACCTTAATAATTTGCTTTGCATATTCATATCCATTTCGCCAATTTCATCTAAAAATAAAGTGCCTTTATTGGCTTCTTCAAACTTGCCTAATCTTCTGGATACTGCACCAGTAAAAGATCCTTTTTCATGTCCAAACAATTCACTTTCTAAAAGATCTTTAGGAATTGCAGCAACATTAATTGCAACAAAGGGTTTATTTTTTCTATCAGAATTATAGTGAATGGATTTTGCAACCACTTCTTTACCTGTACCAGTTTCGCCTGTTAGAGATATTGTAATATTACTCTTTACTGCTTTTTCAATTAAATTAAAAACACGTTTAATGGCTACACTATTACCAATTATTGTTTTAGAAAAATCATACTTCCTAACTACCTCTTCTTTTAAAGATTCAATTTCTTTTTTCAAATCTGCATTTTCGCGTAAATGTTGAATACTGTACCAAAGCCTATCCTGAGCATCTTCATCTTTAACTATATAATCAAATGCTCCTAACTTCAATAAATTAATAGCCACTTTTACATCTTGCTGAGCAGATAAAACAATTACTTTTGTATCGGGGCTTAGTGCTTTTATTTTTTCTAAAACATCTTCTCCTCTTGCATCTGGCAAGGAATAATCTAAAGAAATTACATTTGGTTTTTCGTGTATTGATGTAAATAAATCTTTTGCAGATTCAAATTTCTTAACTTGATACTCAGAATTTAAACTTAATGTATAAGCTAACATGGAACTGTACCAAAGGTCATCTTCTACAATGAAGATTTTGAATGAATTTGGTTCTTTCATAAAATCAGATATTGGATATTCAATCTTATAACGCAAAATTGTTCTCAAAATTGTATAAAGTATTAATTTTTGGAATTTTTTCCCAAAAAAAGAACAACTCTAAAAAGAAATTTAAAGTTATATTGCAAAAAATTTCCAGCACCTGCATTTATGAAAATTCTTCTTAAAAAAGTTTTAATAGCAGATACAGAAAGTGCATTTAACAACTCTATTCAAGATATATTGATTGTTGATGGAAAAATTCAATCAATTCAAAATAATATTACTAAACAGGCAGACTGTATTATTGATGAAGAAAATACAATAGTTTCTCCAGCTTGGGTAGATTGCTTTGCTCATTTTTGCGACCCAGGTTTAGAATACAAAGAAACCTTAGAAACAGGTGCAAATGCTGCTATTGCTGGAGGTTTTACAAAAGTGTTTGTTTTGCCCAATACCCATCCTGTGGTTTATACAAAATCGCAAGTAGAATATATTGTTCAAAAATCCAAACAACTGCCTATACAAATTTTTCCTTTGGGTGCATTAACTAAAAATTCAGAAGGAAAAGAATTAGCAGAAATGTATGATATGTATGAAAGTGGAGCTATTGCATTTTCTGATGGAGTAAAACCTGTACAATCACCTGGTTTATTTTTAAAAGCATTACAATATGTAAAAGCATTTAATGGCACAGTAATGCAAATGCCTATTGATACAACTATTGGCTCTAATGGTTTAATGAATGAAGGAATTATTTCTACTCAATTAGGTTTGCCTGGTATTCCTACTATTGCTGAAGAAATAATTATAAAACGAGATATTGAATTATTGCAATACACACAAAGTAAATTGCATATTACAGGAATTAGTACTGCTAAAAGTGTTGCTTTAATTCAACAAGCAAAAGCAGAAGGTTTGTCTATAAGTTGTAGTGTAACGCCTTATCATTTATTTTTTAGCGATGAAGTTCTTCAACATTATGATACAAATTTAAAAACCAATCCCCCATTAAGAACAAATGAAGATGTACAAGCCTTGCAACAAGCTGTTTTAAATGGAACTATTGATTGCATTGCTACACATCATTTTCCTCAAAACGCTGACGAAAAAAATTGTGAATTTGAATATGCCAAAAATGGAATGATTGGATTACAAACAGCTTTTTCTGTTGTTAATACTGCCTTTCCAAGTATAAGCACTGAAACTTTAATAAATTTATTTTCTATCAACGCTTCTACTATATTTGGTTTAAATAAATCAATAATTAAAGAAGGCGAAGAAGCCAATATAACTTTGTTTAATCGCAATGCAACATTTATAATGAGCAAAGATGATAATAAAAGCAAATCGTTTAATACACCTTTTACCAATAAAAAATTAAATGGTAAAGTTATAGGTGTAATAACTAAAAACAATTTTTATAAAAACTAAAAACAAACAAAAATGGAACCAAAACAACTATCTGCTCCAATTAAAGGTTTAATTATTTCTTTAATTTTAATTGTAGTAGGCTTAATCATTTATTTTGCTGGGCTTACTCAAAACAAAGGCATTCAGTTTTCGCAATATATAGTTTTAGGTGGAGGAGTTATTTGGGCTTGCACAAGTTATGCAAAAGGATTAAATGGCAATGTAACTTTTGGTAACACTTTTGCTCATGGTTTTAAAGTTACAGCAGCCATTACTGCTATAATTGCTGTTTACACATTTGTTGCTTTTAAATTTATTATGCCAGATGTAATAGATTTAGCAATAGAAGAAGCCAAAAATGGAATGACTGAAAAAGGTGCAATGACAAAAGAACAAATAGAACAAGGTATAGAAATGACAAGAAAATTCTTTATTCCATTTGCTATTGCAGGAGTTATTGTAATGTTCTTAATTTTTGGAGTAATATTTTCATTAATAGGTGCTGCAGTTGCTAAAAAAAATCCTACTCAAACTCCATTTCAAAATCAGTAGAATAGTTTTATGGATATTTCCATTGTAATACCATTATTTAATGAAGAAGAATCGCTTACAGAATTAAGTGAATGGATTGTTCGTGTTGTAACCCAACATCAATTAAACTACGAAATAATTTTTGTAGATGATGGCAGTACAGATGAAAGCTGGAAAATAATTGAAAAGTTGCATCAAGTCAATAACAATATCAAAGGAATTAAATTTCAAAGAAATTATGGCAAAAGTGCTGCACTAAATGAAGGGTTTAGAGCAGCAAAAGGAAATGTAGTTATAACAATGGATGCAGATATGCAAGATAGCCCAGACGAAATTCCTGAATTGTATAAAATGATTACTGAAGAAAATTTTGATATTGTAAGTGGCTGGAAAAAGAAAAGATTTGACAATACTTTTACCAAAAATTTTCCTTCTAAAATTTTTAATGCTGCTGCAAGATGGAGCAGCGGCATTTACTTACACGATTTTAATTGTGGCTTAAAAGCCTATAAAAATAAAGTTGTAAAAAGTATTGAAGTGTATGGCGAAATGCACAGATATATTCCTGTAATTGCCAAATGGAGTGGCTTTAGAAAAATTGGCGAAAAAGTAGTAGAGCACCGAGCAAGAAAATATGGAAAAACAAAATTTGGTTGGGAAAGATTCATCAATGGTTTTTTAGATTTAGCTACTATAAGTTTTGTAAGTAGGTTTAGTAAAAAACCTATGCACTTTTTTGGTTTGTATGGTACTTTGTGTTTTTTAATTGGTTTGTGTATGAGCCTTTATTTAATTATTGCAAAGCTTACTGTTACAAATTTTGCACTTACCAATCGTCCTGCATTTTATATTGCACTTACAGTAATGATTATTGGTATGCAACTTTTTCTTACAGGTTTTATAGCTGAATTAATAGGAAGAAATGCTCCTGAAAGAAATAGTTATTTAATAGAAAATAGGCTTGATTAAATAAAGCATTTCCATTCTTTGCACTATTAAAAATTACTGCAAAAAATTTTATTTTAATTCATGCAAATACAGCAAAATATTTCTCTTAAAGCATACAACACATTTGCTATAAACGTTACTGCAAAAGAGTTTGCTGTATTTTCAAGTTTAGAGGAATTGCAGGAACTTTTAGCATACAATACCAACAATGAAAATTTAATAATTGGTGGAGGCAGCAATATTCTTTTTACAAAAAACTTTGATGGATTAGTTCTTAAAAATGAAATAAAAGGCATAGAACTAATTAAAGAAGACAACGAATATTATTATATAAAAGCTGCTGCTGGAGAGGTTTGGCATTCTTTTGTTTTGTACTGTATTCAGCAGCATTATTTTGGTATCGAAAATTTAAGTTTAATACCAGGTTATGTTGGTGCAAGCCCAATGCAAAATATTGGTGCTTATGGTGTAGAAGTAAAAGATATTTTTTACGAGTTAGAAGCCTATCATTTAACAGAAAAAAAACAGGTAAATTTTAATTTGCAAGAGTGCGAATTTGGATATAGAGAAAGTGTGTTTAAAACAAAATTCAAAAACCAATTTGTAATCCTTAATGTAACATTTCGTTTACACAAAAAACCTGTTTTCAATATTTCTTATGGTGCCATACAACAGGAATTGGAGAAAATGAAAATCACACAAGTATCTGCCCAAGCAATTTCTAATGCTGTAATACATATTCGTTTATCTAAACTGCCCAACCCTAAAGAAATAGGCAATGCAGGAAGTTTTTTTAAAAACCCTGTTATACCAAATGAACAATTTGATCAACTGAAAAAACTTTACCCCCATTTGCAGGGTTATAAAGAAAATGAAAATTACACAAAAATTGCTGCTGCTTGGTTAATAGAACAAAGTGGTTGGAAGGGTTATAGAAAAAATGATGCTGGTTGTCATAACAAACAAGCATTGGTATTGGTAAATTATGGCAATGCAACAGGTAAAGAAATTTTTGATTTAAGTACTGCCATTATTGATGATGTAAAAACAAAATTTAGTATTACACTGCAACGAGAGGTAAATATTATTTAAAATATTTCTTAACAAATTATTTTATTTTGTGTAAACTATTTTACTAAAAAGAATTTTTGTATAATTAGCTTTGCGAACACTAAAAAAAACATAAAATGTCTGAAGTAGTCGTACAATTAAGAGGAGCAAATATTTACCAAGGCAACAGCCTTATTTTACAAGATGTAAATATAACTATTGAAAAAGGTGAGTTTGTTTTTTTAGTAGGAAAAACAGGAACAGGTAAAAGTAGTTTATTGAAAACTTTATATGGCGAACTGCCTTTAAAAGAAGGATCAGGCAGCGTTGTAGGCTTTGATTTAAAAGAAATGAACTGGAAAAAAGTTCCATTTTTAAGAAGAAATTTAGGCGTTGTATTTCAGGATTTTCAATTAATGACTGATAGAAATGTACACGACAATTTAAAATTTGTTTTAAAAGCCACTGGCTGGAAAGATGAAAAATTAATTGTAGAAAAAATAAATGATGTACTTGATAAAGTGGGTTTAAGAAGCAAAGGTTTTAAAATGCCTTTTGAAATGAGTGGTGGCGAACAACAGCGTGTAGATATTGCCAGAGCTTTATTAAACTCTCCTAAGCTCATTCTTGCAGATGAACCTACAGGAAATTTAGACCCTGAAACAAGCGATGAAATTATGCAGCTTTTATTTCAAATTGCAAAAGATTATGGCACTGCAATTATAATGGCTACACACGATTTTATTGTTATTAATCGTTACCCAAGTCGTATGCTTACTACAGAAAGAAGCAGAGTAATAGATAGTGCAAATATGGCTGCCTTGTAAAAATTATAGCTCAAATTCTTCTTTAAGTTGTTCTGCAACCTTAGCAATAATAGTATCAACCTTTACAGCAAGTGTAGGAATAACATCTGTGTTTGTTGCAGATTTTCCATTGGCTTCTATTACTCGTATATCATCTTTAATTTCATTAATCTGCATAGTATCAGCAGTGCTTTTTAATTTATGAGCAATTTTAGAGGCTTGCAGCCAATTTTTATTTTCAACTTCTTGCAACAGTTCTTTACAATTAGCAGGAATGGTATCTAAAAATATTTGAGCTAAATTTCTTATAAAACCTATATTGCCTTGAACTAAACTACTAACATGATCCATATTATAAAGTTTAGCAGTTGATTTTTCAGTCATTGTATGTATGTTATTAAATAGGTTAGAATTATCTATAACAATTCGCTGCAAAATATTTTTTAAATCTTGTTCTTTAAAAGGCTTAATTAAATACCCATTCATACCAGCTTCTTTATATTTTTGCTCCTCGCCTATCAATCCATTTGCTGTTAAGGCTATTATAGGAATATTTTTTTTCTTTTCGTTATTAGAGTTTCTTATTTCTATGGTAGTTTCAACACCATCTTTTTCAGGCAATTGAATATCCATAAGTATTACATCAAAATCATCATCTTGCAATATAGTTAACACTTCATTGCCATTACGAGCTACTTTATATTCACATTTTAAAAGTTGCAACATTCGTTTTACGAGCAGTTCATTTATTTCATTATCTTCTGCAATTAAAACTTTGATATTTGATAACTGTTTATTCAAGATATATGAATTTTTGCAAAGATAAGTTTTTAAAGCCTTATACTACCATTAAATTACAACCACGCAAAGCACTGTTATCTAAACGACCCTGTACTTCAAAACTTCCATTTTCATACACAACCCCTACATCTTCTGTTGATATAAAACTACAGCTATAAATATTGGCAAGGTCTATGATGTTCAAAATTCCTTTGCCTTTTAATTGTATGTTCAAAGGGTCATCTTCGCTTTGCACTACTACTTTCATCCATGTAGGACAATTAAATATACCATTTTTTGTAGCATAAGCTTGAGACAATAATTCTGTCATTCCATATTCACTATGAATAGTATTACACGAAAAAGAATTTTGTAAAATGTTATGTACTTCTGCTCTTGTCATTTCTTCTTTTCGTCCTTTCATGCCACCAGTTTCCATCACTATTGTATGTTGTAATTTTAAAGGAAATAATGCAGCAAAATCTAACAATGCAAAGGTTACACCTATTAATAAAGTTGGCTGTTTTCTTGCTTCTAACTGTTGTAAAGTATGGTGTAATTTTTCAAATTCATTTAAGTAAAAACCGCTTTCCTTGCAATTGCTTTGTTCAATTAATTTTTGAGTCATATATACCAAAGAAGAGTTTGCTCTTTCTAAATAAGAAGGCAATAACCCTATAACACAATAATTTTTTATACTGCCATAAAACTGCTCAAAACATTGCATAAAACTTTGTTCGTACAAAGCAATATTTTTCACAAAATGTTTGCTACTTATTGTACCTGTTGTTTTACTACTTTCAAAAATATTAGAAGGTTCGAATGTTGTACTAACAACCTTATGAGTTTTAAAAAATGATATAGGTAAAAAAGGAATTTGTGAAATATTTTTAACTTCATTTACAGGAACTCCAATTAAATTACACCAGTTTTTATATACCTCATTATTTTGGTATTGAAAATGAAAAATAGCTAAGGCTTCTTTTTCAAAAGACTGTACATTATTTATTTGAAAAATTTTAGAACTTGTTGGCAATCTCATATAACTTATTCAACAATTAAACATTAGTTTTGTAATGCTTAGTAAATAAATGCAAATGAAACAATTAATTTTCATACTAATAGTATTCGTTTTTTTTATTGGTGGCTGTAAAAAAAATAGCTCTGGTTCAAAGCCAAGTATTGAATTAAAAAAAGTAAGCCCAGATGTAGTTCCTATTAATGGTTCTATGCAAATTATTTTATCTTATACCGATGGCGACAACCCAATAGATTCTATATTTATTTACAGAAAAAGGTTAAATATAAGATCCATTTCAGGAACATTAAACGATAGTACTAAACTTGCAGTTCCTGCACACAATGATAATAAAACAGGTGATATTTATCTTGACTTTATTACTGACGGAAGTGGCAGAAACGATTATCAACGTTATTTAATTTCTGCAGTTTTTCCTCCTGTAAGTGGCACGCCTCCCAGAAATGAAGCAGATACAATTTCTTATAAAATTATTGCTGTAGATAAACAAAAAATTATTAGCGATACAGTTTTTTTTAGTCCTATTGTTGTTTTAAGATAAATCCTATGCTTAAGAAACTTCTATACACTTTTTTTTATGGAAACTTTTTCGCAGGTTTATGTGTAGTAATGCTATCTATAGAAACCAATGTGCAACACCAACTTGCATTAAATGGGATTCATTTTTACACATTAATATTTTTAGGAACAGCATGGTATTACACTTTCACTTATTTAAAACATATACCCGATGAATATCATGATGAAAGAATGGATTGGTATAAAAAAAATACAGCTACACTTAAATTATCTCAACGAATTATTTTGATTTTTTTAATTGCAGATGCTTTGTTTTTTGTTTGGAAATATAAAGAATCTTTTGCAGCAATGAAAAGTGTACAATATGGGCAAATACTTATATTTCCTGTAATAGCTCTCACTTACACCTTTAATCTTTTACCTTTTCCAGAAATAAGAAAATTAAGAAGAATAGGTTGGCTTAAACCTTTTATTGTAGGTTTTGTTTGGAGTGGTTTTGTATCAGTTTATCCAATTATTTTTTATCAGTTACAAACTAATCATATAAGTCATGATGTTTTTGCAATGCCCTCTGGTTTGTTGTGGCTAAAGAATTTTCTTTTTATTTCTGTGCTTTGTATCATGTTTGATATTAAAGATTACGATGCAGATAAAAAAGAAGATTTAAAAACTTTTGCTGTTCAGTTTGGCATTAACAATACCATACGCTATATCATCATTCCATTAGTTGTGATATGTATTTTACTTTTTGCATGTTATGTACATTTTAATCATTTCCCTTATCAAAGAATATTAATGAATGTTATTCCATACATTTTTCTAATTGCAGTTTCTTATTCTTTACTTCGAAAAAAAAGAAAAATAATTTACTACCTGTCAGTAATAGATGGGCTTATGGTTGTTAAAGCTCTCTGTGGCATAGCAGGTATGTTATTGATTAAATAAAAAATAAACAAATGGCTACAACAAAAAAAACAAAAGAAAAATCTATCATCAACAGTAATTCATTTCAATTTCTAAAAAATTATATTAACAATCCTTCGCCTGTAGGCTTTGAAAGTAGTGGGCAAAAAATTTGGTTAGATTACCTAAAACCCTTTGTAGATACTACTTTTACTGATCCTTATGGTACTGCTGTTGGTGTAATAAATCCAAAAGAAAATTTTAAAGTAGTTATAGAAGCTCATGCAGATGAAATAAGTTGGTTTGTAAATTATATTACCAACGAAGGAATTATTTATTTAAAAAGAAACGGAGGCGTTGATCATCAAATTGCACCATCTCAAAGAGTATTTATTCATGGTAAAAAAGGAATGGTAAAAGCTGTTTTTGGTTGGCCTGCTATTCATACACGTTTACATAGTGCTGATACCAAAGAACAAAATCCTAAAACAGATAATTTATTTTTAGATTGTGGTGCCAGATCTAAAAAAGAAGTGGAAGCTTTAGGAGTACATGTAGGTGCTGTTGTTACTTATCAAGATGGCTTTGATGAATTAGCCAATGATTACTATATAGGCAGAGCTTTTGATAATAGAATTGGAGGTTTTATGATTGCAGAAGTTGCAAGATTATTAAAAGAAAATAATAAAAAACTACCCTTTGGCTTATACGTTGTAAATGCTGTGCAAGAAGAAATTGGTTTGCGTGGTGCTGAAATGATTGCAAGAAGAATTAAACCAAACATTGCAATCATAACAGATGTTACACATGATACGCAAACACCTATGATTAGCAAAATTATTGAAGGAGATGTGATGTGTGGTAAAGGACCTTCGCCAACTTATGGACCTGCTGTACACAATAAATTATTAAAAATAGTAGAAGATGTAGCAGGCAAGAAAAAAATTCCTCTTCAAATGCGTGCAGTAAGCAGAAGTACAGGAACTGATACTGATAGTTTTGCTTATGCAAATGATGGTTGCCCCAGTGTGTTAATTTCTATTCCTTTGCGTTATATGCACACAACTGTAGAAATGCTGCATAAAAAAGATATAGAACAAACTATACAACTTATTTACGAAACATTACTTGCTTTATCGCCCAAAACCAATTTGAGTTATTTATAAAAAATAAATTTTCAAAACTGCTCTGTTGCAATAACAGGGCAGTTTTATTTTATAACATATTTCAAACGTTATACAACTTAGCTTTGTAACATGGAATTGGTAAATGCTTTAGCAGAAAAATATGCTTCAAAAATTACTACTCAAGAAGATGAATTATTGAAACAAATTCAAATCTCAACTTATACAAATCATGCTCATGCACACATGTTAAGTGGGCATGTTCAAGGGCAATTTTTATCTTTAATGAGTACATTAATTCAGCCAAAATATATTTTAGAAATTGGCACTTTTACAGGCTATAGTGCTTTGTGCTTAGCAAAAGGTTTATCAGAAAAAGGAGAGCTACACACTATTGAAATTAGAGAAGCTGATGCCACAACAGCTCAAAAAAATTTTAGCAAATCTCAATACCACAAACAATTATTTTTGCATCAAGGAAATGCTTTAAATATTATTCCAACATTAAATAAAATTTGGGATTTAATATTTATAGATGCAGATAAAACCAACTATTTAGCATATTACGAATTAGTGTTACCAATGCTTAATAAAAATGGATTAATAATAATAGATAATGTTCTTTTTCATGGGCAAGTTTTAGAAGAAAATATTAAAGGAAAAAATGCACAGGCTATTGATGCTTTTAACAATCATATAGCTAATGACGAAAGAGTTGAAAAAGTATTGCTTACAGTTCGTGATGGTTTATTACTACTAAAAAAGAAATTTTAATGAAGCTAAGATATTTAATTATATTTTTTTTTATGAAGAGCGTTGTTGTTTTTGCTCAAAACGATAAGGCTACTAATTACATAAAATTGTATAAAGACGCTGCCATTATAAATATGCAAAAAACAGGCGTACCTGCCTCTATAATACTTGCTCAAGGAATGTTAGAAAGTGGCTATGGCGAAAGTGAATTATGCAAAAAAAGCAATAACCATTTTGGGCTAAAATGTAAGAATGATTGGAATGGCGAAAAAGTATTTTACGATGATGATGAAAAACAAGAATGCTTTCGTGCTTACCCATCTGCATTAGAAAGTTATGAGGATCATTCAGCATATTTAAAAAGTCGTTCTTGGTATGCTTTTTTGTTTGAATTAGACCCTAAAGATTATGAGAACTGGGCAAAAGGTTTAAAGAAAGCAGGTTATGCAACAGAAAAAGATTATGCAGGCAGACTTATTAAATTAATAAATGATTATAATTTACAGCAGTACACTTTAGCTGCTTTAGATAAAACAGTAGAAGTGCGACAAGATGATGAAAAAAATAATCACTCCTACGAAGAAAAAGAAACAGAAAACACTACAACTGCTACGCAACAACAAGATACCACAATAGAAGAAGAAAACACATCTAAAGAAACCGTTACAACCCCTATAAAAAAAGTTTTAACAGATACAATAAGCAATAAAAAACTTCCTTACAATCCCGATAGCATATTTACCATTAATCACACCAAAGTTATTTATGCTTTAGAAGGAACCTCAACCCTTGTTATTGCAAACAAATACGAAACATCTTTGAGTACTTTATTTTCATTTAATGACATGAAACCAATAGATTTAATTGATACCAATCGATTAATTTTTATTGAAAGAAAAATGAAAAAAGGTGCAGAAGATTTTTACACTATTCAAAATAATGAAACACTTTACGAAGTAAGTCAATTAAAAGGTGTGCAACTAAACAGTTTACTACAATACAATAAAGGGTTGAATAAAAATTCTAAACTTGAAAATGGAGTTAAAGTATATCTTCGCCCTTTACCCAATAGTACAGCACCTAAAAAACAAATTGGAGGTTAATCTTTAAAAGAAAATAGTTATGCAAAACAGTATTACTTTACATGATAAAGTTTTTATACCATTTATTTCTGAAGAAGAAATAAAAGAAAAAATAAAAAACTTAGCACAACAATTAAAAAAAGATTACGATGGCAAACGCCCATTATTTGTTGCCATTTTAAATGGTGTGTTCATGTTTGCTTCAGAGTTATTTAAAGAATTAGAAATTGAAGCAGAAATTTGTTTTATAAAATTAGCATCTTACAAAGGCACAAAAAGTACAGGTCATGTTATTACATTCATTGGTTTAGATGCTGATGTTACCAACAGACATGTAATTATTTTAGAAGATATTATAGATACCGGAAAAACATTACATACATTTTTACCACAGTTGTACAACCAACAACCTGCATCATTAAAAGTAGCAGTATTATTGGATAAGCCAGAACCAAGACAATTTGATATCCCTGTAGATTATGCTTGTTTTACAATACCCAATAAGTTTGTTTTAGGGTTTGGATTAGATTTTGATGGATTTGGAAGAAACACCAAAGAAATTTATGAACTTTATACAGGCGATGAATAAGTGAAATCACTATTTTTGCCAACCTCAAGGGGAATTAGCTCAGTTGGTAGAGCGTTTGCATGGCATGCAAAAGGTCAGCGGTTCGAGACCGCTATTCTCCACTAAATCTTAATGTTTTCTGTACAAAATTTTTATAAATACTTTTCAATAAGATTCATCACTTTCTTGGAAGATCTTTAGTAGGTATAGTTTCTGTTGTCTTCTTTTTCTTCGTTAATTTTCTGATAGGATTTATATACTTATTGCCGCCTGTAAGTATCATTTCGTTTTTAAGTTTTGTTTTTATGGCATCATCCAAAACTTTTTTGTTGTGGCGTCATACATTTAACGTTTATTAGTGCAAATTATAAATAAATTGTTGTTGTGGGCTTAGTATGGTTCAATAATTGTTTTAGTAATTATTGAGTGTTAATTTTTGGAAGAATGAAGAATAATTCAGCTAATTAAAAATTACTTGCAATAAGTTGGGTTTTGATCATCTACAGCATTTTTAATTTTATAAAACACGTCTTTTTTTGCATCATTCAATTCTTTTTTTGTAAATAAAACCATAGCATAATTTCTACAGAAATCTATAATACACCAGCTTCCATCAAAATTTGTTGTACCAACTACAGCAGGTTTGTTATCAATGGTTTTTTCCAATACCCATGTGCCTAAAGCATACTCAAATGTTTCAGCAGCTTTGGGTGTATAAGTTACCATACTGGGTGTATAGGTAACATTAAACATGGTATTAATGGTTTCTTCTTTTAAAATTTGTTTGCCATTAAATACCCCTTTGTTCATTATCATACTTAGAAAATTCATAAAATCATTGGCAGTACTAACAGCTCCTGATGCAGGATTGGCACAACCACCACTTGGTGGCGAAAAACTGGTATTTTTCATTGCTAAAGGTCTTAGAACTTTTTGAGTTATTAACTGCTCAAACTTTTTCTTAGTAATAACTTCAATAACTCTTGCAGCAATATTTATGTGCATATCTGCATACCAAAAATCAGAACCTGTATTGGCTCTAATTTCTTTCTTGGCATAGCTATTTACCATTTCTTCTAATGAACTAAATTTTGAAGCTTCTTTTTGAGAACTTGCACCTTTTTTAAAATCAATACCTGTTAAATCTGCAAGGCAATGCCCAATGGTTATATACTTTTTACTATAAGGAACATAAATAGGAATATAATCGGCAATTTTAGTATCTAATGATATCGTTCCATTTTCTACATATTGCAAAATTAAAACAGCAGTAAGCCATGAACTTGCACTGCCAATAGGTGTTTGAGCTCTTTCGTCGTAAAAATCATCTGTCTTTTTTTTGTAAATAATTTTTCCATCTTTATACAACATTAATACAGCTTCGTTGCCTAAGAATTTTTTATTTTGAAGTAAAATATTATCTATTGGTTCTTTATCAAACTGAGCATTTGCAATAAAGTAAAAACAAGTAACAACCGTAAGTAATAAAAACTTTTTAATCATAAGAAGTATATGTTTTGAAAAACAATATTACTTAAACTGAAGTAGATTGTGTAAGATTTTTTATGACTGAATTTATTCTTGATTGATTGCTTTATTAATTGCTTTTATTAATAAAGCATTTCTATCTTGCCTACCATTATAGTTTAAATTTTCAGTCATTAAAAAAACACAATATTTACGTTTATTATCAACCAAAGGAACGCTTCCAAAAATTCCAGGACTACTAACAACTTCAGAAAAATTATTATTTTCTTTTTCTATCCATTCACCAAAACCATATCCAAAACTTTTATCTTTTGCAGGGCTGTATTGAATGGTTGCATTGGCAATTCTATTTTTTTGCATTTCAAAAATTGAATTTTCACTTAATATTCTCTTGCCCTGAAATACTCCTTTATTTAAAATCATTATTAAAAAGTTCATGTATTCATTGGCAGTACTAAATGCACCACCTGCTGCTAATACAAAACTTTTATTCCCAAAATCTGTTTGCTTCATCTGTAATGGCTTTGCAATTCGTTCAGCAAATAATTTTTCGAAATTTTCGCCCGAAATTTTTTCTATAATTGCAGCAGCAATTTGTAATCCTGCATTTCCATAATGAAAAGTTTTTCCAGCCTCTCCTTCTATGGGTTGTTGTGCTAAAAAATTCATAGCCTCGTTCATGTTATTGAACGAATTTATTTCTTTAAGGCTTTCTTGTAAACTTGCTTGATAAATGCCAGTTAAATGACTTAGGCAATGCCATACTTTTATTGACCCTTTACCATATTTTGTAAATACTGGTAAATATTTTCCTATAGAATCATTGAGGTTGAGTTTTCCTTCATCTACAAATGTCATTACCAAAGCAGCAGTTAGCCATTTACTTGAGCTTGCAATTCGCAAACGAGTATCTGGTGTAAAATCATTTGAGTTGTATTCAATGCCTCTTCTTTTTGCTAAAAGTTTCCCTATTCTTTTATGTTTTTCTGATAAATTGTTCAAGCTATTGGTATAAATTATTTTTCCATCTTTATAAATTAATACTACTGCCCTTCCTCCTATTTCATTCAAATTATCTTTCATCCAATTATCTACTTCAGTAAAGTTGTTTTGTGCATTCAATACATGAAAGAATAGCATAAAACTCAATACTGATATGCCTTTCAGGCAGTTTTTAATTTTTAAAAATGACATAATTACTTAGTTTTTGTTATGGTTGAATTTTTGTAGTTTATCTGTAAAAATGAAAATTGAAATTGTACTGTTAGATAAATAAAAGAAAGAAAAGTTTAGTGTAATTTCGGTTTATTTTAAATTTTGAAAATTAAAGATAAGAACGTTGAAGAGTGCGACGCAACAAATGTTGAATAGCCATTAGAAAGATTGTAACAAAAAATAAAAATCAAGCAATACTATGAACTTAAATAATTATACCATTAAGGCTCAGGAAACTATTAGTGCAGCTCAGCAAGTTGCTTTTAATAATAGTAATTCTACTATTGAAACCAATCATTTGCTAAAAGCTTTGTTAGATGATGAAGACAGCCCTATAGAATTTTTATTAAAAAAGAATGATGTAAACATTGCTTTTGTTGAGAAAAAATTAGATGAAAGCATTAAGAAATTACCCAAAAATTCAAATGGACAAACGCCAGAAAATATAGGCAGAGATTTGAACAATGCTTTATTAAAAGCAGTATCCTCGTTAAAACAATTTAATGATGAATTTGTAAGCGTAGAGCATTTGTTAATTGGTTTGCTTAGTGTAAATGATGAGGTAAGTAAAACATTGAAAGATGCAGGGCTTACAGAAAAAGGCTTGATTGCTGCCATTAAAGACTTACGCAAAGGAAGTAGAGTAAATTCTCAAACGCAAAATCAGCAATTTAATTCTTTGCAGAAGTATGCAAAAAACTTAAACGAATTAGCCGCCAATGGAAAATTAGACCCTGTAATTGGTAGAGATGAAGAGATAAGAAGAACGCTACATATTTTATCACGCCGTTCAAAAAACAATCCCATTTTAGTGGGCGAACCTGGTGTTGGTAAAACTGCTATTGCAGAGGGTTTGGCAATGCGTATTGTAAATGGTGATGTGCCAGAAAATTTGAAAAGCAAAATTATTTATGGCTTAGATATGGGCTTGCTCATTGCTGGTGCAAAATACAAAGGAGAGTTTGAAGAAAGATTGAAAAATGTAGTTAAAGAAGTAACAGAAAGCGATGGAGAAATAGTGTTATTTATTGATGAAATACATACATTAATAGGTGCTGGAGGTGGTGAAGGTGCAATGGATGCAGCCAATATTTTAAAACCTGCTTTAGCTCGTGGAGAGTTGAGAGCTATTGGTGCAACCACATTGAATGAATATCAAAAATATTTTGAGAAAGATAAGGCATTGGAAAGGCGTTTTCAAAGAGTAATGATAGATGAACCAAGTGTAGAAGATGCTATTTCTATTTTGCGTGGTATAAAAGATAAGTACGAAACACACCATCATGTAAGAATAAAAGATGAAGCAATTATTGCTGCTGTAGAACTTTCTCACAGATATATTTCTGATAGATTTTTGCCAGATAAAGCCATAGATTTAATTGATGAAAGTGCAGCAAAACTTAGGTTAGAAATGAATTCTATGCCTGAAGAATTAGATACTTTGGAAAGACAAATTAGACAGTTGGAAATTGAACGTGAAGCCATCAAACGTGAAAATGATGAAGAAAAATTAAAAGATTTATCTAAAGAAATTTCAGACCTTTCTAACGAAAGAGATACTTTAAAAGCAAAATGGAAAGAAGAAAAAGAAATTGTAGAAAAAATACAAAATGCTAAAGCCACAATTGAAGATTTGAAAATAAATGCAGAACGTGCAGAACGTGATGGAGACTTTGGAAAAGTTGCTGAAATACGTTATGGTAAAATAAAAGAACAAGAAAAAATTATTGAAACATTTAGTCATGATTTAGCAGCTTTAAGCGAAAGAAGATTATTGAAAGAAGAAGTTGATGCAGAAGATATTGCTGAAGCAATTGCAAAAACTACAGGAATACCTGTAAGCAAAATGCTACAAAGTGAAAGAGAAAAACTATTGAACTTGGAAGACGAATTACACAAACGTGTGGTAGGACAAGATGAAGCTATTACAGCAGTATCAGATGCTATAAGAAGAAGCAGGGCTGGCTTACAAGACCCTAAAAAACCTATTGGCAGTTTCATATTTTTAGGCACTACGGGTGTTGGTAAAACTGAATTAGCAAAGGCTTTAGCAGAATATTTATTTGATGATGAAAGTATGATGACAAGAATAGACATGAGTGAATATCAGGAAAAACATACTGTAAGCAGATTGGTGGGAGCTCCTCCAGGTTATGTAGGTTATGAAGAAGGAGGGCAACTAACAGAAGCAGTAAGAAGAAAACCTTATAGTGTTGTGCTTTTAGATGAAATAGAAAAAGCACATCCTGATGTTTGGAACGTTTTATTGCAAGTTTTAGACGATGGTAGATTAACAGATAACAAAGGCAGATTAGTAAATTTCAAAAACACTATCATTATTATGACCAGCAATATTGGTAGTCATTTAATACAAGAAGCATTTGAAAAATTAAACGAAAAAAATGTAGAAGAAGTAACAGAAAATGCAAAAGCCGATGTAATGAATCTTTTAAAACAAACCATTAGACCAGAGTTTTTAAACAGAGTAGATGAAATAATTATGTTTCAGCCTTTGATGAAAACTCAAATAAAAGACATCATCAACATTCAATTAAATGCTTTGAAAAAATTAGTTGCTGAAAATGGAATAACAATCAATTTTAGCGATTATGCCATAGATTATTTAGTAGAAAATGGCTTTGACCCACAATTTGGAGCAAGACCATTGAAAAGGCTTATTCAAAAAATAATTGTAAACGAATTAAGTAAAAAAATATTAGCAGGTAGTTTAAATAAAGAAAAGCCAGTATTAGTAGATGTTTTTGATGGGATTGTGGTATTTAGAAATGAACATGTGGAATAAATGGTAGTAATAAATATTGCTGAATATTAAAAAACACTATGTTTGCCCCTAATGAAAATGTAGGGGCATTTTTTTTAATCCCTTTTATCTTAAAAAATTAAAGCATAAATATATGGCTCAAGGTAAAGAAGAGATACCAGTAATTGAAACAAAAGATGTTTTTGTTGGCGATAAAAAAGCACCTGTAACACTTGTAGAATTTGGAGATTATGAAAGCGAAGATTGTTTTAAAGCCAATGATGTTGTAAAAAAAATATTAGAAGAATTTAAAGGAATTGTACGTTTTAATTTTCGTCATTTTCCTTTAACCAAAATACATCAAAGAAGTCAAAAAGCAGCCGAAGCAGCCATATCTGCTGCTCAAGATGGTAAATTTTGGGAAATGCACAATGCTTTATTTGCTAATAGAAGAAATTTGGGCACTACAACTTTAAAATTACATGCAAAAGATGCAGGCATTAATCGTAAAGAAATGTTAGAAGAATTAATGAATGGCACCTATGGTCAAAATGTGCATGAAGATATTGCTTATGGTAAAAAAATTGGTGTAACAGAAATACCAACATTTTTTATTAATGGTACAAAATTTACTGGCAAACCCACTTTTGATGCATTGAGTAAAGAAATTATTGCAGCATCTAAAAAAGCGAAACCATCTAAAAAAGCGAAATAATTTTTTGAGGTTTCAAACGACATTGTATTAAATTAGTGATATAACATATTACCTGAGTTATTCTTCTATTGCTTTTAATTTTAAATGAAAACATTATACTACATTTGTTTTCTATCAAAAGACCAAAATTAATAAAATCTAAAACCCTGCTTTCCATAAGATGGCAATTATAGATATTAATCTTCCTAAAAGTATTGCTAAAGCCTTGCGATTGCCTGAAAACAATCCAAGAAGGCAACAACTAAAAGTTTTAAAAAAATTATTACGCAAAGCAAGGTTTACACAATTTGGGCAACAATTTAGATTTGATGAAATTTTAATGAGCAAACATGCAGGAAAAAAATTTCAAGAATTTGTACCAGTTTATAATTACAATTCTATTTATAAAGAATGGTGGCATAAAACTTTAGAATCTAAACCAGATATATGCTGGCCTGGTAAAATAAAATATTTTGCTTTATCATCTGGCACAAGTGAGGCTGCAAGCAAATACATTCCTATTACCAACGATTTATTGAAAGGAAATAAAGTAGTAATGATTAAACAGTTATTAAGTTTAAGAAGTTACGAAAATATTGCTGTAAAATCTATTGGTAAAGGTTGGCTTACTTTAGGTGGCAGCACAGAATTGCAAAAAAATTCTGGTTATTATGCAGGCGATTTAAGTGGCATAACACAAAAGAAAGCACCCTTTTGGTTTCAACCATTTTATAAACCTGGTAAAAAAATTGCAAAAGAAAAAGACTGGCAAATTAAGCTTGATGAAATTGTAAAAAAAGCACCTGAATGGGATATTGGTTTTATTGTAGGCGTGCCAGCTTGGATTCAAATGCTTATGGAAATGATTATTGAGCATTATAAACTCAATACTATTCATGATATGTGGCCTAACCTTGCATTTTTTGTACATGGAGGTGTAAGTTTTGAACCTTATAAAAAAGGGTTTGAAAAATTGTTAGGGAAACCAATTACCTATATTGAAACTTACTTATCAAGCGAAGGTTTTATAGCCTATCAAGCAAGGCAGAATTACAAAGGAATGCGTTTAGTAACTAATGAACATATTTTTTTAGAGTTCGTTCCATTTAATGATAAAAATTTTGATGCAGATGGTGAAATGGTTAAAAATCCTGAAGCATTAATGATACATGAGGTAGAAGAAAACAAAGATTATGCTTTATTAATAAGCACATCTGCTGGTAGTTGGCGTTATTTAATTGGCGATACTGTAAGGTTTGTAGATAAAGAAAAAAGTGAAATAATTATTACAGGAAGAACCAAACATTTTTTAAGTTTAGTAGGCGAGCATTTGAGTGTAGAAAACATGAACAAAGCAATAAAATTAGTAAGTGAAGAATTAAATATTAGCATTCCAGAATTTACAGTTGCAGGCATACCTTACAACAATTTTTTTGCTCATCATTGGTATATAGCATGTAATGATACAGTTGATACTAATAAATTAGTAACATTAATAGATAATAAATTAAAAGAACTGAATGATGATTATGCAGTAGAAAGAAAAAGTGCATTAAAAGAAGTTTTCTTAGATGTACTAAGCGAAAAACAATTTATGAAATTTATGGAACTGAAAGGAAAAATTGGTGGACAACATAAATTTCCAAGAGTATTAAAAGGAAAAATGTTAGAAGATTGGCAGTTGTTTTTAAAAGAAAATGTATAAAATAATTTTTAAGCAAAGAACAAATCATGTTTGAAGCTATTGTAAGTGGTTTAACCTTAGGTTTAATTCTTTCCATATCCGTGGGTCCTGTAATTTTTGCTATCATAAGGCAAAGTTTAAGCAATGGACACATGGGAGGTTATGCTTTTATTGCAGGCGTTTCGGCAAGTGATATTTCTATTGTTTTGGTCTGTAATGTTTTGAGTTCTATTTTTCAAAAATTATTAGAAAACAAAATGTTTATAGGCGTTGCAGGTAGTATTTTTTTAATCATCTTAGGAGTTTATACTTTCTTCTTTAAAAAAGTAGAAATTACAGAAGATAATTCAATACAAGATAAACAATTTAAGAAAAGGGAGTTAGCGGGTATTTTTTTATCAGGTTTTTTTATGAATACACTTAACCCCAGCGTATTTATTTTTTGGTTGGCTGCAACTGCAAAAATTCACTCTCAAGCTGCTACACAATATCATTCATTAAGATATATTTTTACTGTATTTTTTGTTTGTTTGGCATTTGTACTAACTGCAGATATTGCAAAAGTTTTATTATCAGGCAAATTAAGACCCAAACTTACACCACATAACATTCACATCATTAATAGAATTTCAGGTATTATTTTAGTAGTTTTTGGAATGGTATTAGTATGGGGAGTTATTTTTCATGGAGATAAAATATAACTATTTCAAACAACGAACATTCAATTCTATTTCGTTATAACCCACCACCACAACTTTATTATTTTTTTCAATTATTGGGCGTTTGATAGTGCTGGCTCTTGCTTGCATTATTTCAATGGCTTTACTTTCAGAGGTAGCCGATTGTTGTATTGCTGGATGTAAAAGTTTAAAGGCAGATCCCTTTTTGTTTAATAATTTTTCCCATCCTACTTGCATACACCAATCTTGTAATTTTTCTTTTTCTAAGGGGTGTGTTCTATTGTTATGAAACTCAAATGGTACTTTGTGTTGCTTAAACCATTTAATAGTTTTTCTTGTAGTATCGCAATTTATTAAACCATAAATAATAAAGCTTCTCATTTTTAAAGCAATATTTTTTAGTAAAATTATTTACACAAATATTCAGACCTTATAGTTATTGATGCAGTTTTAAATTTTGATGAAGTGTTGAAAGAGCCTCCATAACTATATTCTTCATTATCATTTGTTCCTGTTATTTGAAATACACCTGTTACAGCATGTTTTAAACTACTAATACTTATACCTGAACTTTTTGCAATAGTTTCTGCTCTTAATTTTGCATCTGCTGCTGCTTTGGCTAATAAATCTATTTTTAGTTCGTGTAATTTGGTAAAGTAAAATGATGGTTTTAATGAAGTAAATTCAATTCCTTTTTGTAAAAGTTCTGTTACTTCTCTTGAAATTTTTTCAACCAATTCTATATTTTTCGATTCAACTTTTACTCCACCAGATAAAGTATAACCGCTAAATGTATTCCCTAAAATGTTTCCATTATCACTATACTTGGTTTGGTAATTTTTAGTTACATCTATTGACGAAAAAATTAAACTGCTATCGGGCAATCCTTTTTCTTTTAAATAATTTTTAATTAAAATTTCATCTTGTTTTATATCTGCATATACTTGCTTTAAATCGTTGCCTGTTCTGGAATACGATCCTTTCCAAACAATTAAATCACTTGTAAAATTTGTTTCAGCTAATCCTGTAACTGAAATAGTTTCGGTAGAAACAAATTTGTATTTGTAAGCATTACCTATAATTAATGCAAAAACTATTACTGCTATTGCTATAATAATAGTTGATAAATTGTTTTTCATTACGATTAATGTTTGTTTAAAATAAAAATACAATATACTTAATCACTTGTTGTTTTAAAACAACAAAATTTCTTACTTTATTTTTCTAAGAAAACTACCTGTTAATGCACTCATTCCTCCCAATAATCCTCCTACAAACCCTGTAAGAATAATAAGTAAAATATAATTTCCATTCAAAGGTAAAATTTCTGCAACTTTTTTAGATAGTAAATGTTCATTGGCATTATCAGTAATTAAAGCAAGAATACACCATAATAAAAACAAAGCAATAAAGCCTGCTAAAAATGCTTTGAATGGTTTTTGATGTATAGCAACAGCTACAAGCAATGCACAAAAAACAAAACTATACCAAGGCAGTACTGTAAATAACCCTATTGCAAAAGATAATAATGCTGTTAAAAAAATTGCTGTTAAAAATTTCATGTTTAATAATTTTTTATCCGTTAACAAAAACTGTATGCCATTTCATTCTTTCATCTTTTCTTACATCATGTTTATTTACAAAAATGATGCTGTAATATTTTCCTGCTGCCCAATAATCAATAAAGTTGTTATAATATTTGCTTCCAGGATTACCACTTTGCCCACCTGGGTAAACTCCATAGGCTTCTATTTTATTGGTAAGATGTACCACCATTCGCCAACTTGGTCCATGATTTTCTGATGTTGCATTTATAATATGCACACCACCGCCAATGGGTAAATGCAAGTTACTTAATGCAGGAATTTGTAATAAATGTTGCACTCGTGTATCTTTATATTTTACCCATTCAAGTTTATTTTTTTGCTCTAAATCTTGCAATGTTTTGGCGGCATTTTTAAAAGCAAGTGTTACAACATCTGTAATAGTTTCTTTTTTATCTGGTGTGTTTATGTTATCAATAAACTTGTAATTACTGCTATCAGAAATAAGTTTATCAATCAAAGTACTTTCATCGGGCCAAGGCAGTTTTACTGTTGCTTTTGCATATTCATCTGCGTATGTTGCTACTTCTACACTATCCCACCAAACCTTAAAAACTGTTGCACCTTTTTCGTTTATATCATTTCTTAAATTCCAAGTTGAAAACATTTGCAAATATTTTTTTTCTGTATCATTTAATTTAGAATGATCTATGTATTTTAATAAAACGGGTTTGCATATTTCAGCAAAAACATTGTAATTATCTGTTTGTAAATGCTGCATATCTTCTGGAGTAATATTATTCATAGCAGCTAATTTTCTATTAATAATAAGACCACGATAGGGAGGAAATAAATTGGCTCGTCCAAGATAATAAGGATAAGTAGCATCAGTAGCTTGTTGGTTAGCACTACTTACAAAGCCACGTTCAGGATTAACCATTTGAGGATTTTCTTTAGGAGAAATAATTCCTTGCCATAAATAAGCACTATCTGTACCTGGCATTAAAAAATCGCCTTGCTGTTTCCATTTTGCAACAAAAGCACCTTGTTGTCTTATTGCAATATCGCCATTGGTAGAAGCAAAAACAAAATTTTGACCTGGACATTGAAATGTAGAAATAGCATCTACATAATCCAAATAATTTTTCATTCTGTTTAGCTTATAAAAAGTTTGTAATTCATTGCTTGCATCATGAGCTTTCCAGCGTACAGCAATACAAGCATTCTTGCTAATATCAGAAGGATAAGATTTATCAAACATTACAGGACCTAAAAAAGTCATTGCAATTTTTTCTTCTACATCTGGTTTACCTTTTACTTTTATAATTTCAGTTCTTGTTTCTGCTTTATGCCAAGTATTATTAAAATAATATTCCTGCATGGTACTATCTCTAAACTTCATTTCATAAAAATCTTTTACATCTCGTCCTGCATTGGTTACACCCCAAGCACAACTATCATTAAAGCCAATTACAATAGCTGGAGTGCCAGGAAAAGTAACACCATAACTACTGTAAGTTGGTGTTGTTATTTGCATTTCAAACCAAAGCGATGGAAGGTTTAAACCAAGATGAGGGTCGTTGCATAAAATTGGTTTTCCACTTTTTGTTTTGCTACCTGCAACTGCCCAATTATTACTACCATTATTTTTATTGGGTTTAATAGGAGGTATATTGGTTAGTGTATCTTTTCTGTCAAAATAAAGACTATCAAGAGTAGTTGGAGTTTTTACAGTTATTTCAGGTTTTTCATACACTGTTCCTTTAGGAATAATAGGGTCTAAAGAATCTTGTGTTATAGGAAAAAGTTTTAAATAATCATCATAGCCAAAATAAGTTTTTGCATTGGTGTAGGTTAAATCTTCTGCTTTGCCTGCTAAATCCCAACTCATAAATTTCAGGAATAATGCCGTTTTTAAATTAGTCCATGGTTCTGGTTTGTAATCTAACAATTTATATTCAAAAGGAATTTGTTCGGGCTTTAAAGATTTGATATAAGCGTTAACCCCTGCTGTATAAGCATCACAAGCTGCTTTAGTTTCAGGGTTTGCATCTAAAACTTTTAAGGAATTTTCTGCTGCATACACCATCCCTAATCTTCTAAAATATTTATCTGTTGCAACTTTATCTTCACCTACAATTTCACTCAATCTTCCTGCTGCAATATGTGTTTGAAATTCCATTTGCCATAATCTAAATTTTGCATGAATATAACCTTGAATAAAATAGGCATCATTATCATTTTCTGCATAAACATGAGGTACTAATCTTTCATCAAAATAAACATCAACTTGGTTGGTTATGCCAGGCATTTTAATGTCCTGATTAAAATCAACATTTGCAGGTTCTGCATTTTTCCAAAAACCATATTGAGGCGAAAGAAAATAGCCCAACTTAGGTGTTTTACTTTTTCCTGTTTTTAGTTGTGTATTTAATACAATTACTAACCCTGTTGTAATAATTGCAGCTATAAGAAATGGTACTAAACGCATAGTATTATTTTAATGATTGAAAGTAATACATTTATTTTAAAAGTTAGTTTTGAGTTTTAATTTTTTGCCGACATATCTTTTGAATTTTTCAAAAAATCTTTAATTCCCCAATAAATACTTTGTGCCACTTTTTGATGAAATTTTGGGTTAAGAATTTTTTCTTCATCTTCTTTATTTGACAAGAAACCAATTTCTACTAAACAGTTTGGAAAATCCGTTATAGCATTTAATGTAAAATTAAAATTACCAATATTGCCAAATTCTTTTAACCCTGTATCAAGCATTCTTTTTAAAATGCTTACAGACAAAGGTTTAAAGCCAATTTGTTTGTAATAAGTGCTTACTCCTTGAATTTCTGGCTTTACAGATGCATTAAGATGTAGGCTAATTAATAAATCTGGATTGTGTTGTTGTAAAAATAAAATCCTGTCTTTGTTATCAAAAGTTGTATCTGTAGTTCTGGTCATAATTACTGTAGCACCTTGTTTTAATAAAACAGTTTCTAACGCTTTGGCAAAAAGCAATGTATAATCTTTCTCCAATACTTTAGAATTACTTCCTACAGTTCCAAAATTTGTACCTCCATGACCTGCATCTATTGCTATTACAAGGTTTTCTAAAGATGGCTTTGGTGTATGCTTTACCTTTATTTGTAAAGTATTTTGGTGATACGCTGTAGAAAAACCCCAATGTTGTTTAGTACTTAAATCTATAGTTACTGTAACAACATCATCTTCTGTTTGATTAAAATACATATTTTTTATAGCCTTTGTATTGGTGTATTGATTTATCCAATTAGTATTGCTTTGTACACCATACAACTGCAACATAATTTTATTAGGATTGGCTTCCATCCAAATTTTATAAGGTAACTTTTCCGTAAGATTAATGCTCACTAAATCAAAACTATCAGCAATGGGTTTTACAGTAAAAGCATTAGTTAAATAAACATTTTTAAGCTGTGTTGTTTCAAGCAGTTTTGTATATTTCTTTTCTAAATAAGCTGTATGATTTTTAGCAAGCTGTACTAAATACATATTGTTGGTTGAGTCAAAAATTTTAATTAAAATATTGGTATCAATAATATTCATTTTTGCACTGCCCAACCTGTCTTCTCCTAAGCTATAAGCCATCATAGGCAGCTTTCCTGTAGTTCTTGCATAACGAAAATTTTCTTGTGCTTTTAAGGTATGTGTTGAAATTAAAACAATAACTAAAAAAAATATTTTTCTCATAAAATGAAGGTAATGAATATTGATATTGAATATTGCGAAAAGAATTTCAAAATTTATAAGGTAGGTTGATAACTCAATATTGTTTTTCTACAGCTTATCATTATTTTTGGATGAGTAAAAAATACTTAAACACAAAATAAATGTATCATGGGAATTTTAAGACAATTAGGCGAATATCTTTACCTTAAAAAAAGAGACCCTAATGAACCAAGAACTCAATGGATGAAATACATGCACGGCATGAATAGAATTTCCTTACTTATGTTTTTGGTTGCAGTAATTATTATGCTTTTTAAATTTTTTATTCTGCCCTTATTTAAGGGGTAATAAAATCTACAATAATTTTTGCAGCTTTTGCAGATGCACTTTCATTTGTGCTTAACTTTTGGTGTAAAGTTTCGTAATCTTGTTGAAGTTGATTTATTTTTTCTTTATTAAACAAAAGTTCTTTTAACTCTTGAATTAAATTTTCAACTGTTAAATCATGTTGAATTAATTCTTTTACAACTGGCTTATCCATTATAAGATTTACCAAAGCAATGTATTTTATTTCTATAACTCTTTTGGCAATTTGATAACTAATATTACTTCCTTTATAACATACCACCTCAGGCACTTTAAACAAAGCAGTTTCTAAAGTTGCTGTACCACTTGTAACCAATGCTGCTTTGCTTTGCATAAGTAAATTGTAAGTACTGTTGCGTACAAAAGATACATTATGATTAACAGGTAAAAATTGTTCGTAAAAAAAATCTTCTTGACCTGGTGCTTTGGCTACTACAAATTTTTCATCAGGAAAATACTTGGCAACCTCTAACATTATTGGTAGTTTTTTTACAATTTCTTGTTTTCTGCTGCCTGGCAATAAAGCAATAAATTTTTCAGAATTTATATTAGGTGATTTATAATTAAATTTAAAATTTTCAATAGTTTCAATCAAAGGATGCCCAACATACTCTACCTCCCAATTCCATTTTTTTTGATAATATTCTTTTTCAAAAGGTAAAATACAAAGCATTTTATCAATACATTGTTTCATTTTTTTTACCCTACCCGATTTCCAAGCCCACACTTGAGGGGAAATATAATACACAACTTTAAAACCTTGTTGTTTAGCCCAATCTGCAATTCTTAAATTAAACCCAGGGTAATCTATTAAAACCAATACATCTGGTTGAAATGAAAGAATATCTTGCTTACAAAATTTTATATTTTTAAAAATAGTAGGTAAGTTTTTTACAACTTCTGCAAAGCCCATAAATGCAAGTTCTTTGTAGTGCTTTATTAAAGTAGCACCAGCTTCTTGCATTAAATTTCCGCCCCAACAATGTATGTTAGCATTCATATCAAGCAGGTGTAATTGCTTAATTAAATTGCTGCCATGTAAATCGCCACTTGCTTCACCTGCTATAATATAATATTTCATATTGTTTGTAAAATACGATGAAGAAGTTTTTAAAAAGCGTAAGTATTTTTTTTCTAAAAATTAAATTCAATGCCTTGTGCTAAAGGTAAAGAACTACCCCAGTTGATAGTGTTTGTTTGCCTACGCATATAGGCTTTCCAAGCATCACTACCACTTTCTCTTCCTCCACCTGTTTCTTTTTCTCCACCAAAAGCTCCACCTATTTCTGCACCACTTGTTCCAATGTTTACATTTGCTATACCACAATCGCTTCCTGTATGAGATAAAAACAATTCTGCTTCTCTAACATTTAAAGTCATAATAGCTGAAGATAAACCTTGTGGCACTGCATTTTGCATAGCAACAGCTTCCTCAATAGTATTGTATGGCATAATGTATAATATAGGTGCAAAGGTTTCGTGTTGTACAATGAGCATTTTATTATTTGCTTCTGCAATGCAAGGTTTTACATAACAACCTGTTTCATAACCTTCGCCTGTAAGTACACCTCCTTCTACAATAAATGTACCTCCTTGTTGTTTACATTGTTCTATAGATGATAAATATTGTTGTACTGCATCTTTATCTATTAAAGGTCCTACATGGTTTTTGCTATCCAAAGGATTTCCAATTTTTAATTGCTTATAGGCATTTATTAATTTTTGTTTAAAGGTTTCATAAATGCTTTCATGAATAATTAATCTTCTTGTTGTGGTACAACGCTGTCCTGCTGTACCAACAGCCCCAAAAACACAACCTATTAAAGCCATATCTAAATCAGCATTTTTTGAAATAATAACTGCATTATTACCTCCTAATTCAAGAATAGTTTTTCCTAAACGCTGTGCTACTGCTGCATTTACAGCTTTGCCCATTCTTGTACTTCCTGTTGCACTCATTAATGCTATTCTTTTATCATTACTCATCCACTCTCCTACTTCTCTTGCTCCTTGTACTATACAACTTACTCCTTCTGGAATATTATTCTTTTTAAAAACATCAGCAACAATATTTTGTACAGCAACGGAACACAAAGGGGTTTTTTCGCTGGGTTTCCAAATACACACATTACCACAAACCCAAGCTAATGCGGCATTCCAGCTCCAAACTGCTACAGGAAAATTAAATGCAGAAATAATACCAACTACTCCAAGAGGATGCCATTGTTCGTACATTCTATGATTAGGTCTTTCACTATGTATAGTTAATCCATATAATTGTCTTGATAGCCCTACAGCAAAATCACATATATCTATCATTTCTTGCACTTCGCCTAAGCCTTCTTGCAAACTTTTTCCCATTTCATAACTTACCAATTTTCCTAAAGGCTCTTTTTTTTCTCTTAAAGCATTGCCTATTTGTCTTACAATTTCACCACGTTTTGGTGCAGGTACTAAACGCCATTCTGCAAAAGCTTTTTCTGCTGTTGCAACAATGGTATCATAAACGTTTTTACTTGTAGTATTTACTGTTCCTATCATATTACCATCTACTGGGGAAAAACTTTCTATTAAAGTATCGTTAGAAAGAACCCATTTTGTACCTGTAGATGATCCTTGATTATTTTGATGAAGGTTTAATTCTTTTAAAAATTCCATAACTAAATTTTAGGCTCGCAAGGTAATGATTTATTGAGTATTTTTTTGCTGAACATTATTCAATCCACCTTCTTATAACAAACTTTTTTCCTGCAATAGAAGTCCATTCATTGGCAGGTTTTTTTTCTTTCATTATTGCTGTTAATCTTTTTAATAAATTTGTTTGTATAACACCTCGTTTGGGTGTACTTTCAATAGCTGTATTTTTATCAAGTACAATAACTACATGCCCGTGCATAACTATTAAATCCAATGGCTGTAACAGTTCTATAATTTCTTCAGCAGTTAAGTTTTCAATTTTACCAACTGGTTTTCCATAATTAATTAATGAAGATGTATTTCTTGGTGTATAACCATCTGTAGCCTGATAAATTAATCCTGAACAATCTACTCCTTTTAAAATCCATACGTTTTTTGTAGCACTATCAATAGTGGTAGAGGGTTTGTAATACTGCAACATTTCTTCAATACCATTGGGAACATTTCCTCCCCACATATAAGGATAGCCTGTTAGCTTTTTAATTCTTTCAAGAATTATTTTTTTATCGGGTAAATTCTTTTTTCTATTTTCAAGATTACTGCTTATAATTTTTACAAAACGGCTGTCAATAAATAATTTTTTTTTCGGGTAAACATAATCTGAAGTTATTACCTCATAAATACTATAACCATTGTGGGGTATTTTATTAATTATAAAAAATAATGTTTTTGGGTAAGCAATAAACTCCATTTCATTAATTAGCCTGTGTGAATCTAACTTTATTAGATTGCCTGTATATCCGCCAAAAACACTATCAAAATTTGGAGTATTTAATACTGGTGTAAATGTTTTTGCAACTGCATATTTTTCTTGAGCAAAAGAAATATTTATTAAAACTAAGATGAGGCTTACTATTAATATAATCTTGTAATTTTTCATACCATTAAAAAAAGTTAAGGGTTGTAAGAATTGAAAGCAAGATATTGCACTAAGTGCAAATTATTTTACAAAATTCATATTAAAGTCAATGAAAATTAAAAGTATTTTTTTACTTGCTACTTAATTGCAACAATTTTTCATATACATTACCAAAACTGCTACCAATAGGAATTTCTTTTCCTGCTACTTGTACTTTTGATTTGCTAAATTTTTCAACTTTGCTAAGAGGTATAATATAAGAGCGATGAATTCTTAAAAATAAATTTTCTGGTAATTTTTCTGACATACTTTTTAAAGTCATCAAAGTAAGTACAGGAAAGGGTTTTACATAAATTTTGATATAATCATCAAGGGCTTCTATTAAATCAATATCTGCAAGATATATTTTGTGCATTTCGTAATTTACTTTTACATAAATACTGCTTAAACTTAAATCTTGTGAAGATAAAAACTCAACATATTCTCTTGCCTTATAAATTGCTTTTAAAAATCTATGAAAATCTATTGGCTTTAAAATATAATCTATTGCATCTACATTAAAACCTTCAATAGCATAATCTTTGAAAGCAGTTGTGAAAATTACAGCAGGTTTTTGCGTAAGATTTTTATAAAATTCCAATCCATTTATATCGGGCATTTGTATATCTAAAAACAACAAATCAATGGCATTATTTTTTAAATACGCTTCAGCTTCATCTGGATTAGTGCAAGTTTTTTCTAATTGCACAAAAGGTATTTTATTGCAATACTGGGTTATAATTTGTAATGCCAATGGCTCGTCATCTAATGCTATGCAACGAATAATCATACCAAATTAATTTCTAAGTTTACTGTAAATAGTTTATCTGTTTCTTTTACCAAAAGGCAGTGTTTATTAGGATAAAGTAAATCCAATCTTCGTTTTACATTATTTATTCCAGTACCTGTTGTTTGTTGTTTTTGGCAACTATGAGGTACAATTGTATTGAGCACATTTAAGCTAATTGAATTTTCTTTAACTATAAAATGAATACCAATTTCAGAGTTATCTTTTGTACTAACACCATATTTAAAAGCATTTTCAATAAATGGAATAAATAAAAGAGGTGAAATATATTTTCCTTTTGTGCTGCCTTGAATATCAAAACTAAGTTTTACTTTATCTGTCAATCTTTCTTGCTGTAACTCTATGTAATTTTTTATATGGTTCAATTCATTTTCTAATAAAGTTTTATCTTCTTGTACTTCAGTAAGCATGTAACGCATAATAGAAGATAATTTTAAAACTGCTGGAGCCGTTTTATCGCTTTGCATTACTGCTAAAGAATAAATATTATTGAGTGTATTGAAAAAGAAATGAGGATTTACTTGCGATTTTAAAAACGATAATTCAGTGTTTAGTTGTTCATGTACTATTTGTTCTTTGGTTCTTTCTGCTTGTATCCATTGCCCAATTGCCTTGCTACAAATACCAATAGTTAATATTAATAAAAACACCACAAAAGAACCTGGAAAATAAATTAAAACTTTGTTCTTTAAATCTCTGTCTATAATTCTTGCTTTTTCTTTATGATTATCTTGTGATAGGATCTCTCGTTGAATTTGAGCTTCCATGTATTGTTTAAAAATCATTTCTTTGGTAGTGCCATTAATGAGGTGTGTAGCATTTTTTGGAATATATAAAAAGGCAATAAAAAAAACAGCAACCACTCCTAAGTATAAAAAAACTTTACTTTTAAATAATAGTTTAGGAATAAGCCAAAGTGTATTCAAATAATAAAAGCCCAACAAAAAAATATTAATCATTATATACAACACCATTAAATGCTTATTGATATTTTCAGGAATATCTATTGGTAAAGGAGAAAATATATAAGGCAATAAAAAAAAGCATACCCAAACAGCTACATGAATGCTAATGTTTATTATTTTTTTTCGTTGTTGTATCACAAAACAGAATTAGTTATTAAATGTAGCCTAAAGTATAAAAATAAATAGTTCTATTGAATTTAAAATTTTTATTTTAAGGTAAAAAGCAAAGGTTTATAGGTAAAACGAAAGTATTTATTGACTGTTGCATACATTTGATTATAACTATTTTTACAAATAATTTAAAAACAAATGAACCTATCATTTTCTAAATATCAAGGCACAGGCAACGATTTTATAATCATAGATAACAGAAAATCTTTGTTGCATTTAACTACGGAACAAATAAATTTTTTATGCAACAGAAAATTTGGAATTGGTGCAGATGGATTAATGTTATTGGAAGAAAATAAAAATTACGATTTTGAAATGAAATATTTTAATGCAGATGGCAAAGAAGGTTCTATGTGTGGCAATGGTGGAAGATGTATGATACAGTTTGCATTTGATAATGAAATAAAAAAAGAGCATTACACATTTTTGGCTGTAGATGGTGTACATGAAGGAATTATTGCAACAGAAAGTTTTGTAGAATTAAAAATGCAAGATGTAACCAATATTGATTATAGAAATGATAACACTTTTGTTTTAAATACTGGCTCACCACATTTTATACAACAAGTAAAAAATGTAGATGCAATAAATGTGTATGAGCAAGGAAAAAAAATAAGGTACAATGATGAATTTAATGCAAAAGGAATTAATGTAAATTTTGTAGAACAAATTGCTGATAACATTATTAAAGTAAGAACTTATGAACGTGGTGTAGAAGATGAAACCTTGAGCTGTGGCACAGGCGTTACAGCAGCTGCGTTGGTTTTTGGAGAAAGCCAAACCGTATTAAATACTGTTCAAGTGCATACAAGTGGTGGCAAGCTTTCTGTAAAATTTGAAAAAGAAAACAATCAGTTGTTTAAAAATATTTGGCTTTGTGGTGCAGCTACTTTTGTATTTAAAGGCGAAATAAATATGCTGTAATTAAGTTTATCACTTGTTATTTTTTTTCTATTTTTTAAAATTCAATCCTTTAATTTCGCCTACTCTCTTTTATTAACTCTTATCAAAATCTAAGGCTTTAGTATGATTCAGTATTTAAAAAATATAGATGGCCAAACTGTTGAGATAAGTAAGCCTGAAAATGACATTTGGGTTAATGTTGTACCACCTTTTAGGGAAGAAGACTTTGAAGATTTAAGTCAAAACCTTGAAATACCTATTGAATTTTTAAGAGACTCTTTGGATATAGATGAAAGGTCTCGTTATGAATTGGAAGACAATGTAAAATTCATTGTTATAAAAACGCCTACTGAAAACAATTCATTCAACGATAGCGATGCTTTTTACATCACTATTCCTATTTGTATTATATTAACACACAACCATATTGTAACAGTAAATTCATTCGATAATGGTGCTATAAAGAAATTCTTGAAAACTTTTCAAAATCGTCAGCCAGATAAAAGAAATATGATGGTATTGAAAATTTTCGAAAAAATTGTTCAGGATTATTTGGGCTACTTAAAACAAATTAATCATCGTAGAAACCAATATGAGCAAAGCTTGTACGATAGTAATAGCAACGATGATTTATTAAACCTGATGCGTATTCAAAAAAGCCTTACCTATTTCATTACAGCTTTGCGTAGCAATGAAATGCTAATGATGAAATTAGAACGTACCAATTTTTTAGGACTTAATGAAGATGACAGAGAATTTTTAAGAGACTTAATTGTAGATACAAGCCAAGCTTTAGAAATGGCAAATATTTATGCAACCATTTTAGGTAGTACAATGGATGCTTTTGCAAGTATTATTAGTAATAATTTGAACAATGTAATGAAGCGTTTAACTTCTATTACAATTATTTTATCGTTACCTATTTTGGTTACAGGAATTTATGGAATGAATGTAGAAATTCCTTACCAACATTCTACACATGCTTTTTATATACCAGTAATTTTGTCTTTAATAATTTCTGTGATTATTGGCTGGTATTTCCTTAAAAAGAAATGGTTTTAAAAGCTATTTAAGCTTTTATATACATAATTTCTTTTGCCAATTTCACTACTTGTTCAACTCTTGGTAAATAAGCTTCTACCAAATTTGGAGCATAGTGCATAGGTGCATCAGCACTGGTTACTCTTCTTATAGGTGCATCTAAATAATCAAATCCTTCTTTTTGTATTCTATAAGAAATTTCTGAACTTACACTTGCAAATGGCCATTGTTCTTCTACAATTATTAAACGATTGGTTTTCTTTACGCTTTCTAAAATAGTTTGCCAATCCAATGGGCGTATGGTTCTTAAATCAATTACTTCGGCACTAATGTTTTCTTTTTCCAATTCTTCGGCAGCCTTCAATGCTACTTTCATTGTTTTATTAAAAGAAACGATAGTTATATCTCTACCTGTTTTTTTAATATCTGCTTTACCTAAAGGAATATAATATTCTTCTTCTGGCACTTCACTTTTATCGCCATACATTACCTCACTTTCTAAAAAACAAACAGGGTCTTCTTCATAACGAATAGCTTGTTTTAATAAACCTTTTGCATCATAACCATTGCTTGGCGAAACAACTTTAATTCCAGGAATATTGGCTAATAAACTTTCAAAAGCCGAACTATGTTGAGCTCCTAATTGCCCTGCACTCGCATTAGGTCCACGAAATACAATTGGACACTTAATTTGCCCACCACTCATAGCCAACATTTTTGAAGCAGTATTAAAAATTTGGTCTAAAGGAAGAACAGCAAAATTCCATGTCATAAACTCTACAATAGGTCTTAAACCATTTTGTGCAGCACCAACAGCTATTGCAGCAAAACCAAGTTCTGCAATGGGTGTATCTATTACTCTTTTAGCACCAAACTCTGCCAACATTCCTTGACTTACTTTATAGGCACCATTGTATTCTGCTACTTCTTCTCCCATTAAAAAAATTCTGTCATCTCTTCTCATTTCTTCACTCATGGCTTCTCTTAATGCTTCTCTAAAAGCTATTGTACGCATAATATATTATTTATTAAAAATGGATTACAAAAGTAAATGATTACTGTATATAAAATTAATATAGCTGTTTAAAGTTATTTCTAAATAAATACACCATTTATCATTACCTTATCTATTAAATTACTACCAAAAGCATAAGGCAAATATTCCAATGATGGTATAGGTTTGGTAAAAATTAAATTAGCTAATTTTCCTTTAGAAATACTACCTACTTCTTTTTCTAATTCTATGGCAAATGCACCATTAATTGTTGCAGCATTGATGGCTTCTTCTGGTAACATTTTCATTTGAATACAACTCATTGATACAACTATATTCATATTGCCACTTGGCGAAGAACCTGGATTAAAATCACTTGCCAATGCAACTGCACAACCTGCATCAATTAATTTTCGTGCTGGTTGCAAAGGCATTCTTAAAAAATAAGCAGCAGTAGGCAACATTGTGCCTATTGTATTGGATTGTGCTAAAACATGTATAGTGGCATCATCCATTGTTTCTAAATGATCTACAGAAATAGCATTTAACTCAACACCTGCTTGAACGCCTCCACTTACATTTAATTGATTAGCATGTATTTTTGGTTTTAAACCATATTGCATTGCTGCTTTACATATAGTTATGGTTTCTTCTTTTGAGAAAAAGCCCTCTTCACAAAATACATCTATATAATCTGCTAAGTTTTCTTTTGCAATAGCAGGCAACATTTCATTGATAATTACATCAATATATCCTTGATGATTTTCTTTGTATTTTAAAGGAAAAGTATGAGCTCCTAAAAAAGTTGCTTTAACAGGAATGGGAGATTTTAGCTTTAATTTTTTTATTACACGAAGCATTTTTAATTCACTTTCTGTGCTTAATCCATAACCACTTTTTATTTCTATTGCACCGGTACCTAAATGAATTAATTCTTGTAAACGTTTCCAAGCACTTGCAAATAATTCATCTTCTGTTGCTGTTGCTATTCTTTTAGCAGAATTTAAAATGCCTCCACCACTTGCTGCAATTTCTGCATACGTTTTTCCTTTTATTTTATCTACAAATTCATTTTCTCTGCTTGCTGCAAAAACCAAATGTGTATGGCTATCGCACCAACATGGCAAAACTATTTGCCCTTCTGCATCTATAACTTCTGTAATGGTTTGAGTGTGGTGTACAAAATCTTCCATTTCGCCATAAGCCACAATTTTTTTATGTTCAATAATTAAATAAGCATTTTCAATTACAGGAAGATTAGCTAAATCGTTACCTCTTAAAAGTTTATAATCTTCTCTTGCATTTACAAGCATTTTAATGTTGGTAATTAATGTAGCTGACATAATATTTACTTTACTGTTGGTAATGAATTTAATTAGAAAATCAAATGTAAAAATTTATAAGCGTAACAAGTAAATTAAGTTACATTTTGAATAAGTGCATCGAACGATTGAATGCCTATAATTTTTTCTGTAATAAATCCTTCTGCATAATTTACACCTATTATTTTTCCTAACATCATATCTTTTGCTTTTACAGTATCTAAAAACATTGGGTTAGAAATATAGGTTTGAGGCTCTTGTAAATCTGGATTGAAAAATTGTGTTGTATAACATTGAATAGCTTCCATTTTAGCGTCATAAACTGTTGAAATATCTACCAAAAAATTGGGTTGTATATATCTATCTTGGATGTAATGAAAAACATATTTGGGTCGCCAAGCTTCTTGTAATTTTCCATCATTATTGGTAACAATTTTTCTTAGACCACTTAAAAAAGCTGCATCACTTACCAATTTTGCACTTCTTCCATGATCAGGATGTCTGTCATGTACTGCATTGCATAAAATAATTTCTGGTTGATATTTTCTAATAACTTCAATAATTTTTCGTTGATGAGCTTCATCATTTTGAAAAAAGCCATCAGCCATTTCTAAGTTTTCTCTTACTTTAATTTTTAAAACTTTTGCGGCATTTTCGGCTTCAATTTTTCTTGTTTCAGCAGTACCTCTTGTACCTAATTCTCCTTGTGTTAAATCTACTATACCAGTAGCTTTACCTTCATTTGCTGCTGCAAGCAAAGTACCAGCACAACTTAATTCTACATCATCTGGATGAACGCCAAAAGCCAAAATATCTAATTTCATTTGTTGAAAAATTTTTGTAAAAATAACTGAAATAAAAAATCCCGTTTTTCGGAAACGGGATTTTCGTACAATAAGTTGAAAAATTACTTTTTCTTTTCGTAACGTTTTTTGAATTTATCAATACGACCAGCCGTATCAACCATTACATTTTTACCAGTATAAAAAGGATGAGATGTATTTGAAATATCCAATTTAATTACAGGATATTCATTACCATCTTCCCATTTTACTGTTTCTTTAGATGCAGCAGTTGATTTACCTAAAAATGTATGACCATTAGTCATGTCTTTGAAAACTACTAAACGATAATTTTCTGGATGGATACCTTTTTTCATGTTTTTTTCTTTAAGGCAGCACGGATTTTGCCGTGTCAATTAAATAATAATGGGCAGCAAAAGTAAGGGGTGCTATTTAATATTCCAAACTGTAATAAAAGTAATGGATTTGTAAAGGGCAAAAACTACGGTTAATACAAAATTTATTCTGCTTTATCTCCTTCATTAAAGTCAAATAAAGTTGCGGTAAATAAAGCTCTTTCTCTTTTTTTAAACAATACATTCCAATTGCCTCTATAACGTAATAATTTGGGTACTGTTAATCCTTTATAATTGGTCATTTGCACTTCCATAGATACATCAAAATCATACACAGTAGCACCATAACTCAATGAATAACTTCTGCTTTCTACTTGCATTGTTTTTTGGTCAAACCAGGTTGTCATTTCATCTATCACTACCTTATCTTTTTTAAAAGCTCCTAAATCTTCTTTGGTTGTAATGGTAAAAACATAAAACATTCTTCCATCTTTTTCCTGTAAATCCAATTTATAATCATACAACTTATGTGCAGCATCATCGTATAAATCTAATTTATTACCAATAAAAGGAATGCCTGGAATTTTTTCGCCTGGGTTAAAAAACAACATTTTTAATTGCTCTTTATGTTTATCCATGCCCTTTTTGTTTGCAGTAGAAATTTTATTGCCTGCCACTATATTGGTTTCATTGCATACAGTTCCATTGGTGAAAAATAAAGAAGCATACATATTGGCTGTGGTGTAATTATAATTTTTATTTTCATCATAAAAATCGCCAGTAGTATTTTCTTCCAATACCTGCATAGTTCTGCAATTATTGGCTCTTAACTGCTTGGTTTTGCTGTATAATGATGCTTTAATTTTTCCTTTTTTATCCAGCATTTTTATATCGTTGAAAGCAGTAAAACCTAAGATGCGTAAATTTTTAAAGGCTTT
Organism: Chitinophagales bacterium; assembly: GCA_026931905.1. Lineage (GTDB taxonomy): Bacteria > Bacteroidota > Bacteroidia > Chitinophagales > Chitinophagaceae > UBA1930. The sequence continues at coordinate 5,682 of JAIXLB010000031.1, read as the reverse complement.
GTAAAAAGTAGTGTCTTCTTTTATTTGTTGTAACAATTTTGCATAGTCAAAGTTGTTTCTAACTATCACTTCTGTTAAAGTAAATTTCTTTTTATCTATTACTACAACAGAATCTTGTGTGAAGGCAAAATAATGAATGAATAAGATGAATATTAGAAAAAAAATTCTCATTTTATAAAAGTCATTTTGTAATCTACTTTTACTTTTCCTTTTACAATATCGTTGAGTTTGCCTTGTAATAATTTTTTCTTTAAAGGCTTTAAATAATCTATAAATAATTTACCTTCAATATGGTCGTATTCGTGCAAAATAACTCTTGCTGTAATACCATGAAATGCTTCAATTTTTGTTTCAAAATTTTCGTTCATGTATTCTAAAACAACCATTTCAGGTCTTGAAATATCTTCTCTTATTTTAGGAATTGAAAGGCAACCTTCGTTAAACAACCATTCATCGCCATCTAAATCTTTTATTTGTGCATTAATAAAAACTTTTTTTTGACCAGGGTTATCAGGATATTTTTTTTTATCCTCATCATCCATATTTTCAAAAATTTGTGTGCTGTCTATAACAAACAAGCGTATGTCTTTATTAATTTGAGGAGCAGCCAAACCTACGCCATTGCTTGCATACATGGTTTCCCACATATCATTCAATAATATATTTAGTTTAGGATAGTCTTTAGTAATAGGTTCAGCTTTTTTTCTTAAAACTGCTGCACCATAACCAACAATAGGAAGAATCATTTAATAAAAATTTATACTCAGAATATTTAAAAGCGAATGTAAGATTTATGTTTTGATGTTTGAATTAGCAGCTAAAGTTTTTAGCTAATTTTTAGCAGCAAGATATTCTTGCAACATAATAGTAGCAGCAATTTGATCTATATTTCCTTTTATTTGTCTGTTCTTTTTTTTCATGCCCATTTCTATCATAGCATGTACAGCCATTTTAGAGGTAAAACGTTCATCAATTAATTGAACAGGTGTTGCTGGAAATTCTTTTTTAAATTTTTCTACAAAAGCATACACCAAAGGAGTTGCATGTGTAGCTTTATCGTCCAAGCTCAAAGGCTCTCCTATTAAAGCAAGTTCTACTTTTTCTTGTAAAAAATATTTTTTTAGAAAAGAAAATAATTCTTGTGTTGCAACAGTGGTTAAAGCAGTAGCTATAATTTGCAAAGGATCTGTAACTGCAATGCCTGTTCGTTTAGCACCATAGTCTATACAAATTATTCTTGCCATAGTGCTTAAAGAAAATTTATTTTAAATCAAATCCTTTTGCAACTCTTAACCCAAAAAATTTGGTGTATTTACCAAAATCTGAGGCTTCTTCGTATTTTAAACTAATATCAAAATCTTTAAAAGATAAACCAACTGAGGGCGACCAAAGAAAACTTCTTCCACTGCCTTTTACTAATCCAAAGCCAATACCTAATTCGCCTGCAGCGTAAGCATTTTCAGCAAAAAAGAATTTTACACCTGGTTTTACAGGTATATAACCAAACCCTGATAGTGGATCTTTTTTAAAAAACTCAGTAACACCGGTTGATAAAATAAAATAAGTTTTATCAACAATATTGGTTTGTAATCTTGCATCAGCACCTAATACAAATCCATAGCCTCCATTAGAAGCAATTCCTGGCACAACAGCAACACCTAATTTCCATTTTTGAGCATTCGCATTTTCTGTAATTAAAACTGTAAGTGCAATAACACAAAAAGCAACTAATTTTTTCATCATGATTTTTTTAAAAATTTTAGCTCGCAAAAGTAGGAAACTTTTTAAATTTCATTCTATTTAAAATTAAATAAATAAAATATCTGCAATAACAAATACAGCAAATACAAGACTTGCAACGCCATTGGCAGTCATAAAAGCAATATTTACTTTACTTAAATCATTGGGCTTTACAATAGTGTGTTGGTAGAATAACATTCCTATAAAAACTAAAATTCCAAGCCAATACAACCAAGAAAAATTACCATAGAATCCTGCATAAATTACACATGCTGTACTTAATATATGTAACCCTTCAGATACTCTTAAAGCATTTGTTTTTCCTAAAGAAGAAGGTATAGAGTGCAAAGAGTTTTCTTTGTCAAAATTTTCATCTTGCAGTGCATAAATAATATCAAAACCACTAACCCAAAATATTACAGCTAATGAAAATAATACTGGTAAAAATTTAAAAACTCCTGTAACTGCTAAATATGCTCCTATAGGTGCTAATGATAATCCTAAACCTAAAACTAAATGACACAATGCTGTAAAACGCTTGGTATAACTGTAAAATAAAATAATAAATAAAGCCACTGGCGATAAATAAAAACAAACTTTATTGATAAAATAGGTGGCTGTTATAAATAATAAGCAATTGATAATTACAAATCGCAATGCACTATTGGCAGAAATAATGCCTTTGGGAATTTCTCTTATAGCTGTTCTTGGGTTTTTGGCATCAAAACTTCTGTCTAAATATCTATTAAAAGCCATTGCAGCAGAACGTGCTGTAACCATACATATCAATACCAATGAGAGTTTTAGAATAATAGGAACTACTGTTTGTACTTCGTTTGAAAGGGTTAAAGCATGAACTCCTAACACAAAACCTATCATAGCAAAAGGTAATGCAAAAATGGTGTGTGAAAACTTTACTAAAGAAAGATAATTTTTTACAGTAGGCATAATTCAACAAAAACATTCATCAGAAAATAAATTTATTTTTTTTATTTTTCTTCCAAGTAAGTTTCTAATTCTTCCATCATTTTATTGCTACCAATAAATAATGGTGTACGTTGATGCAACTCTGTTGGTTGAATGTCTAAAATTCTTTGTTTACCATTGGTTGCCTTACCTCCTGCTTTTTCAACAATATATGCAAAAGGATTACACTCGTACATTAATCTTAATTTTCCTTTGGGTTTATCTATTGTTCCAGGGTAAGTAAATATTCCTCCTTTAATTAAATTTCTATGTACATCAGCAACCATACTTCCTATATAACGTTGTGTATAAGGTCCTCCATCTGCTTTTGTTTTCTTTTGACATGCTGTAATATATTCTTTTACACCTTGTTCATACTGAAAAAAGTTGCCATGATTTACAGAATAAATTTTTCCTTTTTCTGGACATTTAATACCTGGATGGCTTAAACAAAATTCTCCAATTTGGGGGTCTAAAGTAAAACCATTTACACCTCTTTTGGTTGCATAAACAAACATAGTGCTGCTGCCATAAATTACATAACCTGCAGCTACTTGTTTATTGCCTTGTTGTAAAAAATCTTCTTTGGTGCAGGGCTTACCTCTTTCACTTACCCTTCTATACACACTAAAAATGGTACCTATGGAAACGTTTACATCTATATTACTACTACCATCTAATGGGTCAAACAAACACACATATTTACTATTGTTACTCACAGGATCATCAAAAATTACAACATCATCTAATTCTTCACTTCCAATTCCAGCACAACTAATACCATGTTTTAATGCACCTACAAATTGATTATTGGCATACACATCTAATTTTTTCACTTCTTCACCTTGAACATTTGTTGTTCCATAATCGCCCAAAATATCCACTAATCCTGCTTTGTTTACTTCTACATTTACACGTTTTGCAGCCAAGCCCATATCTCTTAATAAAGAACTTAACTCTCCAGTTGCAGCAGGAAAATTTCTTAATTCCTGAATAGTAAATTCATCAAGGGTTAAAATATTTCTGTTGATGTTCATAAAGTATAAAAGTTTTAAAAAAATATGATTTTGATGTTTGTATTGCAAATGTATTGGTTAAAAAATCAAAAGTCAAAAGTGAAAATTATTAGCGTAAAATTTAAGCTACAACAGGAATAGCACTTATTAATTGTTGGGTATAATTGCTTTGCGGGTTAGCAAAAATTTGCTCTGCATTTCCTATTTCTTCTATTTTTCCATTTTTCATTACAATAATTCTATCGCTTAAATATTTTACAACCGATAAATCGTGAGAAATAAATAAAGCAGTAAACTTAAATTCATTTTTTAAATCGTTTAATAAATTTAATACTTGAGCTTGAACACTTACATCAAGGGCACTTACACTTTCATCGCATACAATAAACTCTGGTTGTAAAGCCAAAGCTCTTGCAATTACAATGCGTTGTCTTTGTCCTCCACTAAATTCATGAGGATATTTTTTGTAATCGTTAGCATGTAAACCTACTTTTTCTAATAAATGAATAACAGTTTCTTTTGCTTTTGTTTTATTAATAGCAATATTATGAAGCATCAAAGGTTCTGCAATTGCCTCTCCTATTAGTATAGATGGATTGAGTGATGAATAAGGATCTTGAAAAATTAATTGCATTTTTTTTCTAAACTCTTTTGTTTGTATTTCTTTAGAAAAATTTTTATACAAAATTGTTCCAGAAGTTGTTTCAACTAATTGTAAAATAGCTCTGCCTAAGGTTGTTTTGCCACAACCACTTTCTCCTACTAAACCCAAGGTTTCGCCTTTATAAATTTTAAAACTTACATCATCAACTGCTTTAAAATTGGCTAATTCTTTTCCTAAAAAATTTCGTTTTGTAGTAAAATAAACTTTTACATTTTGTAATTCAATTAATGTTTGTAGTGGCAATATAATTTCATTTGTATCGCTGTTGTTTTTTAGAGAAATAGTAGATAGATTTTCATTTAAAAAATTGGCTACAACAGGCAATCGTTCTCCTTTTTTGTACAAAGCAGGTCTGCAAGCAAGTAGTGCTTTTGTATAAGCCTCTTGAGGAAAATGTAATAATTGCTGAGTAGTATTTTTTTCTATAATTTTTCCTTTATACAATACAACAATTTTATCAGCAATTTCAGCAACAACTCCTAAATCATGAGATATAAAAATGACACTCATATTATTTTCTTGCTGCAACTCTTTTATTAATAGTAAAATATTTTTTTGAACCGTAACATCTAAAGCTGTTGTTGGTTCATCACAAATTAATAAATCTGGTTCACAGCAAATTGCCATAGCAATCATTACCCTTTGTTTTTGTCCTCCACTTAATTGATGAGGATAGCGTTTAAAAATCGCTGACGGATTGGGTAATTTTACCTTTTCAAACAATTTTAAAACTTGTTGTATAGCCGCAGTTTTATTAATTTTTTTATGCAGCATAATTGCTTCTAAAACCTGATTACCACAAGTAATTAGAGGGTTCAATGATGTCATAGGTTCTTGAAAAATCATTGCAATTTTTTTACCTCTAATTTTTGTTAAAACTTCTTTATTTAATCCCAAAAGATTGACATTTTCATTCTGATAATTAAATAGAATTTCTCCACTTGAATATTGTACTTTTTGCTTTGGTAATAATTGTAAAATGGCTAATGATGTAACAGATTTTCCTGAACCACTTTCTCCTACAATAGCCACAATTTCTCCTTTATTTATTTCAATATTTATATTATCAATCACTCTTGATAACGTATTTTGAGATGTAATAAAATCTATTGAAAGATTTTTAATTTTTAAAATTGCAGTTTGAGGCATAACGCAATGTTAGAACAATTTAAAACAAAATTAGCCACGTATTGTGTGGCTAATTTTGAAATTCAAAATAACTATGAGTGTTCTTTTAATTTTTCGTAAACTTAAACACTGCACTTTCGCAACCATTGCTACAAATGGTTTTGATGA
>JAIXLB010000036.1 GCA_026931905.1 Chitinophagales bacterium | reverse complement strand
TAAAACCTTTCTTTTAGTAGTCTATATCTAATTTTAGCCTTTCTTTTAGTTCATTAACCAAAGGATATTTTTCAGCAATTAAATTGAAAATTTGTTTGCTATTTAATTTTTCACTTAAAGAAATTTCTTTTTGTTCTGGATTGCTTTCGTCTATAATGATATCAAATTTTATAGCTCTGTTTTTAAACGAAGTTTGTATTAAATCTATCAACAAAGTTTTTTCTTGTTCAATAAATTTTTGTTGTGTTAAAGCATGTACGGTTACAGAAAAGGTTAAATCATCTACTATTTTTAATACTGCTTCTTCAAATGTTTTTATGGTCGAAAATTTTTCGCCATGTTGTTGTAATTGATCAATATATTTATTCCAACATTCTTTTAATTTTTCTTCTTTTAAAGGTTCTGCTTCTTGTACTTCAATAACACTATACTTGCTACCTGCTTTTTCTCGTAAAAGGTCTATAAGGTTTTTATCTTTTGCAATGCTTGATGTAGGCTGAACTGTAGTATTTATTTGAACTGTATTTTTTGTTTCAATATTTTTTTCAAGTTTTGTTAGCGGCTCTTCAACAAACATTTTTGCTTCATTGGGTTGGTCATTTGTTTTCTTAGATTTTGCTTGTAATGATTGTATTGGTTTAAACTTTAAAGCTGTATGGTTAGTGCTCAGTTTTTTTTTTACACTTACATTTTCTTCATTGGTAGATAGCTCAATAGCTTGTTGTAAAAAATTAAGTTTAATTAGAGTTAGCTCTACATGTAGTCTTTTATTGCGAGCCATTTTAAAGCTAATTTCTGCTTCATTCAAAATATTTAATGCACTAATTAAATAAGAAAGATTGGTTTGTTGTGCAACAGATTTATATTTTTCATGTAAGCCTTCTACAACATCTAAAAGTTTTATGGCAGTTTCATTTTTACACACCAAAATATTTCTAATAAATTCTGCAAATCCATTTAATACTAAATCGCCTTCAAAACCTTTTCTATTTATTTCATCATACAAAAGCATAGCATTGGCAAGGTTTTGTTGTTGCAGGCTTTCTAAAATTTTAAAATAGTAATCATCATCTAAAATATTCAAATGCTCTAAAGTATTGCTATAAGTAACTTTTCCATTTGTAAAACTTACTATTTTATCTAAGATGCTTAGTGCATCTCTCATACAACCTTCACTCTTTTGTGCAATAACTTGCAGAGAGGCTTTGTCTGCGTCAATATTTTCTTTGGTTACAATTTCTTGTAAATGCTCAATAGTATCGTTGCTGGTTATTCTTTTAAAATCAAAAATTTGACAACGGCTAATAATGGTTGGTAAAATTTTATGCTTTTCGGTAGTGGCTAAAATAAATATTGCATAGGAGGGAGGCTCTTCTAATGTTTTTAAAAAAGCATTAAAAGCTGCTGAAGATAACATGTGAACCTCATCTATAATATACACTTTATATTTTCCTGCTTGTGGCGTAAATCTAACTTGCTCTACCAATGTTCTTATATCATCTACACTGTTGTTGCTTGCTGCATCTAATTCATGAATGTTTAAAGATGCACCTGCATTAAAACTTTTACAGCTATTACATTCGTTACAGGCTTCGCCATCTGGTTGTAAATTTTCGCAATTAATTGTTTTGGCTAATATTCTTGCACAGGTTGTTTTTCCTACACCTCTTGGACCACAAAATAAAAAAGCATGAGCTAATTGATTATTGGTTATTGCATTTTTTAAAGTTGTTGTAATATGCGATTGCCCCACTACAGAATTAAAATCCTGTGGTCTGTATTTTCTTGCTGAAACAATAAACTTTTCCATAAATGGCAATTTAAAATTTTTCTGAATAGCTAAATAATCTTTATTATATCCTACTTAAATTATGATTCATCATCATTTTTTTTTGTTGCAGTTAGGCTTTGTACAAATGCAGAAAAAATAGAAACAATGATACTAAACCATAATGCAGCCCACCAATTTTCTACTGTAAAACCAGGTACTAAAGTTGCTGCCCATTTTACCATTAAAATATTTATTACAAGTAAAAATAAACCTAAAGTAAAAACGGTGATAGGTATTGTTAAAATTACTAAAATGGGTTTTACAAATGTATTTAATAAACCTAAAACAACTGCGACTAAAATGGCAGTTATGCTACTATCTACATGTACGCCACTTAGTAAAAACGATGCAACTATTACTGCTACTGCTGTTACAAGCGTTTTGGTTATAAAATTTTGCATAACTGTGTTTTTAATTGGTATAAAAAAATGCTTATTTACACTACTGTTATTTCATAAAAATCATCTGGCTTTAAATATTTTTTTGCAAGGCTTTGAATTTCTTCAGCATTAATTGTTTTTATGGTATTAATTGAGTTGTAAAAATAATTTTCATCTACATTGTTTAGTATATAACTTTTCCACCTTGATATAATATTAAATGTTCCATTTACATTTCCTAATAATGAACCCATCATATAATTTCTTACCAAATGCAATTCTTCTTCACTTACTGGTTCGTTGCATAAACGTTGCATTTCTTTATAAGTTTCTTCAATAGTTGCTTCGCAAACATCTCTACCTGCTTCAGTACTTATCAACCATTCTGTTTCATGTATATGATTTTGAATGAAAGAATATATACCATAAGTGTAGCCCTTGTCTTCTCTAATGTTACTCATTAATCTGCTACCAAAATATCCTCCTAAAATATTGTTTAATACCATTACTTTAGAAAAATCAGGATGGTGCCTGTTGGGAAAAGGACGAGCCATTCTTATTGCTGCTTGCACACCATTTTCATCGTTAATAATTAATTGTTTTTTTTGAGATGCTCTTACACTGTTGTATTCTTTTGTAAGTATTTTGTTTTTATTAAAAGGCAAATGCCCAAAGTTTTTATTGAGTAATTCTATGGTATTGGTTGGTAATTTTCCTGCCACAAAAATCATACACTTTCCTTGTGTATAAAATTCATTGTAAAAATGCACAAGTTCGTCTCTTTGTAAAGCATTAAAATCAACAGTAGAAGTATATTTTCCATAAGGGTGATGAATGCCATAAATACATTCATCAATTAATCTGTTTGCAACAAAATCACATTTTCTAAGTTTTATTTCTAATTGTTGAATGTTGTTCTTTTTATAAATTTCTAATTCCTCTTCTGGAAAAATACTTTCTGTAAAAAGCTCTGCCATTACAGGTAAAAGCTCAGGTAAATTTTTGCTTAATGTATGTAGCGTTACAGTAGAAGTTTCGTTGAAAGATCCTTGATTTAAGTAGGCACCATAAAATTCAAAATGTTCATTTATGGCAAAAGCATTTTTATTTTTTGTTCCATTTTTTAGTAAAAAATTAGTTGTGGCTGCAACAATATTTTTTTCTTCGTACCAGTTGCCTGCAAAAAAAACAAATTCTATCATTAACACTTCTTGAGCACCTCCATCTATTGCATACACATCAATACCATTGTCTAATTGGTATTTATTATAGGGTTGAAGTTGTAAGGTTAATTCTGCTGTATCAATTATATCTGGAGCTTGTTTTCTAAAAGATGGGTTATTTATTTTTTTATTAGCCATAAAACTTTAAAACTATATTTTTAAAAAGAAAATTAATTGTTACTGTAATAGTGTATTGTACTGCTGTTATTCGTTTCAAATATTTTTTGTGCATAGTTTTGAATATCGTTTACAGTAACTTCCTGAAATTTTGAAAACTCTGTATTAATTAATTCTACATCACCTAACAATTCATACAATGCTAAACTATTGGCTCTGCTTGCTACACTTACATCTTCAAAAGCTATCATGCTTTCGGTTCTATTAATTGTTTTTTGTAATTCTGTTTCTGCTACTTTATTTGATTTTAATTGCACTAATTCTTCTTCAATAGCATTTTCAGCTTCTTGCATAGTAACGCCTTTAATTAATTTTCCTTCAATGGTTAATAAGCCTGGCTCTATTGTTCCAAAATGATAGCAGTTAATATTTGAAAAAAGTTGTTTTTCTTTTACAAGGCTTTGATATAATCTTGAGGAAGCACCACCACCTAAAATTTCAGTAATTAAATCTGCTGTATAATAGCCTTTGCTTAATCGTTCTTCTATATGCCAAGTTTTTATTAAAGCATCTAAAGGCACGTCAGCCTTAACTTCTAAGAACTTTGCATTTTTTTGTTTAGGCTCTTTGGGTAAATTTCTTTCGTACTTTTCTCCTGCAGGAATACTGCCAAACCATTTCTCTACTAATTGAAAAATATGGTTACTATTTACATTTCCTGCAACTACCATAATTGCATTATTAGGACGATAAAATTTAAAGAAAAAATCTTTTACATCTTTCATGGTAGCATTTTCTACATGGCTTAATTCTTTGCCTATTGTCATCCATTGATAAGGGTGTACATCATAAGCAAGTTTTCTCATTTTATGCCAAACATCTCCATAAGGCTTGTTAATATAATGTTCTTTAAATTCTTCGCAAACTACTTTTCGTTGTACTTCTAAACTTTTTTTGCTAAATGCTAGGCTTAACATTCTATCACTTTCTAACCAAAAAGCAGTTTCAATATTTTGTGCTGGTAAAACACAATAGTAGTTTGTAATATCATTTGTTGTATAAGCATTATTCTCACCACCTGCACGTTGCAATGGTTCATCATAGTCAGAAATATTTATACTTCCTCCAAACATTAAATGTTCAAATAAGTGTGCAAAGCCTGTTTTTTCAGGGCTTTCATCTCTTGCACCTACATTGTACATAATATTTACAACAGCCATAGGGGTGCTATTGTCTTCGTGTACTAAAATTTTTAAACCATTGTGTAGCGTATGGCTATTGTATAAAATCATTCAGTAAAAAGTTGTTTTAAAAAATAAAAAGTAAATCAATAATTATTTGAAAACTCACATAATTATTGAATAGTTAAAAAAAAAAAATAGTTATTCTATGTTTTGATTTTCTTCGAAACCCGTATCAAAATCTTCATCATTCATTTTACTTCTTTGTATAAAAAAACGTCCTCCATCATTGCCAGATGCAGAATTTGTAGGCATTGGAGCAATTGGTTTAAAATTTCCACCTGGTTTAAAACCATTGTTATTATCATCTTGCCAGGTTTCAAATTTTTGTATTTCTCCTAAGAATTTTAGTTGTAAAGTTTCTAATGTACCATTACGGTGTTTTGCAATTTTTAATTCTGTTAATCCTCGAGTATCTTCACCATGTTCGTTTTGAGTAACTTCGTAATAATCATTTCTATAAATAAACATAACCATATCTGCATCTTGCTCAATAGCACCAGACTCTCGTAAATCGCTTAATTGAGGCATTTTGCTTTCTTTGCGTGTTTCAACTGCTCTACTTAATTGCGATAAAGCAATGATAGGAATATTAAGTTCTTTGGCTAATGCTTTTAAATTTCTTGAAATAGTAGAAATTTCTTGCTCACGATTAGAGTTTCTGTTATCAGATGTGCCACTCATTAATTGCAAATAATCTATAATTATTAAACCAACTTTATGGTTATTTACTAACCTTCTGGCTTTGGCTCTAAATTCAAAAATGTTTAAAGCTGCTGTATCGTCAATGTATAATGGTGCAGTTTCTAAATGTTTGATACCTTTTGTTTGTAATTGTTTGTATTCATGTTCTTCTAATCTTCCTCTGGAAATTTTCCATAAAGGAATTTCACTTTCTGCACTAAGAATACGTTGTACCAACTGTGAGGCACTCATTTCTAAACTAAAGAAACCAATAGGGGTGGGCTTGCTTGCATTTAATGCTGCATTGCGAGCAAGGTTTAAAGCAAATGCAGTTTTACCAACACCTGGTCGTGCAGCTAAAATAATTAAATCGGTAGGTTGCCAACCGTATGTTACGGTATCTAATTTTTTAAAACCACTGGGTACACCACTTATATCATCTTCTTTAGTTCTTAAATAATCTATACGATTAATGGTTGTTGTTAAAACACTTCCAATATCTTCAAAATTTTTCTTTAAATAATTATTGGTAATGTTAAACATTTTTGTTTCGCTATCATCTAATAAATCAAATACGTCTGTACTATCTTCATAAGCATCGCCAATAATTTCGCCACTTATTCTTATCAGTTCTCTTTGAATAAATTTTTGTAAAATAATTCTTGCATGTGTTTCAATATGAGCAGTACTTACAACTGTATTGGTTAATTTGGTTACATAATAAGCACCTCCTACAACATCTAATTGATTCTCCTTTTTTAATTCTTCTACCAGTGTTAAAATATCAATTGGAATGCTGCGTTGCTGCATATTCTGCATTGATTTGAAAATAATTTGATGTGCTTCTACATAAAAACATTCTGGTTTAAGGTTTGCATCTGTAACTGTATCAAAAGCTCCTTTTTCTAAAAGTATTGCACCCAATACTGCCTCTTCTAACTCTCTTGCCTGAGGTGGTATTTTGCCATATACCATTGTGCTTAAATCAATGTTAGATTTTCTTCTTTTTTTATTATCTCGTCCTATGTTACTTATAATTTCCATGTAATAAAATCAGCAATTAATGATGGTTAGTTAATGTGTTATTTTTTATTTTTTGTTTAAAACATTTGGTTAAAAAAATTAAGTTTAAACTGAATATTTTTACGAATATGCTTCAGAAAAAGAGTACAAAAAAACTTTTCAGTTTAGTTTTTTAATTCACACCTTTTCACATAATTATTCTATACTTTTTTGTGATAATTCACAACTTTATAAGTATTTGTTCACAATATACAAAAGTTATTAGTGATTTACAAGAGTTTGTTCACACAAAATGTGCAGAAAGATTTTTAAGAAAAAATCTAAAATTATCAATTATATATTGTAACTAATGGGCGTTAGTTTTTGCTTATAAAACAACCAATACTGGTAATTTCTAAAAAGCAATTTTTATGCTATTCAATTAGCGAAATGCTACCCATTAAAAGTGTTGTAAACGCCTTTTTTTATTGTATTTCAAATTGCTTTAAAATTGTAAATAGTGTGGTATAAACTAAAAAAAATTACTGTTCATCTTTATTAAAAATGCTATCTACTGCACCCCCTAACATAGGAAATTTTTCTTTTACAAAATTAGCAATAGCTTCAATAGCTTTTGATGCTTGTTCTGGCGTTAAGCCTACTTCTGTACTTAATTTTTCGATAAGTTCTTTCATATTTAATGAGTTTTAATGATGTATAAAATTTTAGTCTTCTAAATGCAATGAAAAAGAAATCATTCTTGATTGTATTTTATCAAAAATGTTTGAATATTTTAGTGCAGGGTCTCTGCTATGAATATTGCTTAAACCATAACTGAATTTTATTTCAGGGCTTAGTGTTACAAAAGGCAAAAAGAAATTAAAACCAATTCCAGCTTCTAAAGCAAAATCGCTTTTCTTTAGTTTAACCATATCTTGTGCATTTCTTGCAGATGAGTTGCTGGATAAATCTATATCGTATTTTGCACCAATTAAAACATAGGTTCTGAAATTATTTATTCTGTCTGAATTTAATTTAAACTGAAAGGGAAAGCTAACAATGGTTGAAGGTAAAGTTTTCTTTTCTTCTTTTACAGGATAATTGGTTTGATAAATAAAATATTTTGAGCCACCAATAATGAGTTGTGGATTAAATCTAAACTCCCAACAATAGTTCAATTTTAAAGTTCCTAATAAGCCCAAAGCTATACCACCACTTGCTCCTGGCTGTACAGATGAAATGCTATCATCTAATATAAATTTTTGATTTTTAGTAGCAGCTAAATAACTATTGTTGTATGCCAAGGTCATTCCAAAATAATAGGGCATCTCATCTCTATGAGGTCTGTTTTGCTCTACATACTGTGCATGAAGTATGTTTACAAAAAACATTCCTGCAATAATTATTACTATTTGCTTCCGCAATAAATGGTACATAAACCTAAGCTCAATGTTTTTAAATATGTTTTATTAAATCCTGCTTTTTCCATTACGTTTAAAAAAGTTTTTCCTTCTGGGAAAGCTTGTATAGAATTGTTTAAATATTGGTAAGCTTGTTTGTTTTTGGCAAACATTTTTCCAAATCCTGGTGCAATAATATTCATATAAATGTTATAAAAACCTTTAAAAGCAAATTGTTTGGGTTGTGTACATTCCATAATTACTAATTTGCCATTAGGTTTTAATACACGCAACATTTCTTGTAATCCTTTTTCTAAATTTTCAAAATTTCTTACGCCAAAAGCTACTGTAATTGCATCAAAGGTATTGTCGTTAAAATCTATTTTTTCGCTATCGCCTTTTTGTAGTTGAATAAAATTTTGTAAGTTTTGTTCTTCAATTTTTTTCTTACCAATATTCAACATTCCTTCACTAATATCTATACCTATAATTTTTTGTGGTTGTAAAATTTTATAAGTTAATAAAGCAACATCAGCAGTTCCTGTTGCAACATCTAAAACTTGTTGAGGTTTTATTTCTTTTAATTGATGAATGCCTTTTTTTCGCCAACTTACATCTATGCCTACACTTAAAAAACGATTTAAAAAATCGTATTTAAAAGCAATATCATTAAACATTTCAGCAACTTGCTGCTTTTTTCCTAATGAGCTATTGCTATTGGGTACTATTGCATCATGTGCAAATTTTGTCATAATTGTTGCGAAGATATGATTTGAATTTTTAAGACAAAGTTGTATAAACAAAACAATTTTATATAGAAATTATTTGCCTTATTATTTTTAAAATTATAGTAATACAAAATTCTTATTTAAAATGTTAATGAGTTTAACACTCATGCCTTATATTTGTTGTTCACGTAAGGATTTTGATTCATGCTTAATATTATTTTATTTGGACCTCCAGGCAGTGGAAAAGGTACACAAAGTGAAAAACTTATTGCTAAATATGGCTTAAAACATTTGAGTACAGGCGATTTATTGAGAAACGAAATTGCAGCTAAAACACCTTTGGGAATTGAAGCTAAAAACTTTATGGATAAAGGACAACTTGTGCCTGATGAAGTAGTGATAGGAATGATTAGCTCTGCTTTAGAAGCAAACCCTTTGGCTAAAGGATTTTTATTTGATGGCTTTCCAAGAACAGAAGCTCAAAGTATTGCTTTGGATAATTTGTTGCAATTTAAGCACACACAAATTGATATTTTTCTATCCTTAGAAGTTAATGAAGAAGAATTGGTAAAAAGGTTATTGAATAGAGGTTTAACAAGTGGCAGAAGCGATGATACAAATGAAGAAGTAATTAGAGCAAGAATTATTGAATACGAAAATAAAACAAGTGTTGTAGCAGATTATTATAAAAAATTTAATAAAGTAGCTGCCATAAAAGGCGAAGGAAGTGTAGAAGAAATTTTTGCTTTGCTTTGCAATGAAATTGATAAAAGGCTTTCTTAATAATTGTCAAGTTTTTGGCAACCAATACCAACTGCAAAAATCCTGCTATCAAGAATAGTGGGATTTTTTTTAGGCTAACTTTTTAAAGATAATATTTGCTTGCCTGCTTTTCTTGCAGGAAGATAAGAAGCTAAAAGTGCAATAACAAAAACTGTAGCTAAAACCAAAATAAAATCTTGCCAACGTATTTCTACAGGATAATAATCTACTACAAAACTACCTCCTAATTTTAATAGTTTAAATTTAACTTGCAACCAACAAATAATTGTTGCTAATGCAATGCCAGTAAGGCTTCCAACCATTGCTAAAATAATTCCATTATTTATAAAAATATTTTTAATAGTGTTGTTGTTGGCTCCCATAGCTTTTAAAATTGCAATGTCTTTTTGCTTTTCAAGTACTAACATTGTTAATGCACCAATCATGTTAAAAGCAGCTACAATTAGTATCAAACTAAGAATGCCATAAATAATCCACTTTTCCATTTTCATAATGCTGTACAAACTTTTATTTTGTTCGTAACGTGTTTGCACAATAAAATTTTCTCCTAAATTTTTTTGTAATAAAGTAGCGGTTTTTGCTGTTTCTTTATCGGTATTTGTTTTTAATTTAATTTCAGAATAAGAATATTGTGAGCTATCCAAATTCAGCATAAACTGCATAAAGGCTTTATTGGTAAAAATATACTTATTGTCAAACTCTTGTTGTACAACAAAAGTGCCTGTTGGTATTACATTGTAAGATAAAAATGCATCGTTGAGATTATTAAGTTTTACTGCAGATTTATTGGGCAAAAACAAAACAGGCTTTTCTAAAACTTGCTCCAAAAAAATTCCTGTTGCATTTTCAATTCCAGCACCCATCACTATTTCAGGTTGATGAGCAGTTCCAACTTCAAAACTTCCATGTACTACATGCTTTGCAATATTTGTAATCGCAGCATAGTTTGTATCAACACCTTTTACAAGTACTGTTGCTTGATTGTTTCCATTTTTTAGTAATGCTTTTTCTTCTACAACAAAAGTGTAAGCAGCAATATTGGCATTTGCTTTTATTGTATTTAGTTGTTGTGAGTTGAGTTGTAAAATTTGCCCTTTGGCTGGTGATATTTTTATATCAGCATAAAAATCGCTGTACAAGTTTTTTACTAAACTTTCAAAGCCATTAAAAACACTTAGCACAATAATCAATGCAGCAGCACCAACAGTTATTGCTATAACACTTATGTAAGCAATAATATTTATGGCGTTAGTGCTTTTTTTACTTTTAAAATATCGCCAGGCAAATAGAAAGTTCAAGAGTATGTTTTTTAAAAAAATCTTTTAAATACTAAACTGTTAGTGTATTATTTAGACTCATTATTTTTTCTGGTTCTTTCTTCTTCAATTTCTTTAAATACATTTTCCATTTTAAAAACATAGTCCAATGTATCATCTAAATAAAAATGCAAAACAGGAATACGGCGAACCTGGTGTTTAATTTTATTTACCAATTCACGTTTTATTTCCCAAGCCCTATCTTCTATTTTTTTCATAGCTATTTTTATATCCTGCACTTGAAAAAAACTTAAATATATTCTTGCTTCCAATAAATCTGGAGTAACTTTTACAGA
This sequence comes from Chitinophagales bacterium, assembly GCA_026931905.1. GTDB lineage: Bacteria > Bacteroidota > Bacteroidia > Chitinophagales > Chitinophagaceae > UBA1930. The sequence continues at coordinate 37,521 of JAIXLB010000036.1, read as the reverse complement.
GGCTATAGATACCATACCTCCATCTATCATCGTTAAGTTTAATTTCCTAAAAACATTATTTAATTCATCTTGAATTACTGCTGCTATTTGCTTTTGCCTTTTTCCTTCTTCCATAATTTTATTTTTAAAAATGGTGCATTAATTTTTTTATCCAATTTCTTCCATATCAAACCTATCTACTTTTTGAATTCCTTTTAATTCTTTAATTCTTTTTACCAATTCATCTAATTCTTCTTTATCATGTACAAAAACTTTTATGGTGCCTTCAAACAAACCTTCTTTGCTTTCAATGGTTAAGCCTGCAATATTTATTTTCAAATCGCCACTAATAATATTGGTAATTTTATGAACAACACCTACATCGTCCATACCAATAATTTTTAAACCAGTAAGGAAAGAAATTTCTTTGTTCTTTGCCCATTTTGTTTTTACAACTCTGTGCCCAAAATTAGCTAATAATTGAGCTGCATTAGGGCAATTGGTACGATGAATAATTAAACCTTTTCCAGAGCTTACAAAACCAAACACATCATCGCCAGGAATTGGGTTACAACATTTGGCTAATGAATACTGAATTTTATCGCTGCTTTCGCCAAAAATAATTAACTCACTATCTTTTTTATTGACTGCTTTTTTTGTATTTTCTTCAATAGTTTCTTTAACAACAATTTTTGGTTTGGGTGCTTCAATCTTATCTCCAATTATTAAAAATTCTTTAAGCTCTTTTAAATCAATTTTTTTTATGGCTACTTTATAAAATAATTCTAATTGTGAGGGGAGTTTATAAAACTGCACCAATTCTTCAATGTTTTTTTGATTGAAACCCACTCCAAGTCCTTCTAATTTTTTTTGTACAACATATTTTCCGTCTTCAGCTATTGTTCTTTTTTCTTCACGCAGTGCATCTTTTATTTTAACTTTTGCTTTTGTAGTTACTACAATGTTTAACCAATCTTCTGATGGCTTTTGTTTGGTACTTGTAATGATTTCTACTTGGTCGCCACTTTTTAATTTGTGCGATATGGGTACTAATTTATGTTGCACTTTTGCACCAATACATTTACTACCTACAGCAGTATGTATGGCAAATGCAAAATCTAATGCTGTAGCACCTTTTGGCAACATTCTTACTTCGCCTTTGGGCGTGTAAACATAAATTTCTTCTGCAAGAAATGAAGTTTTAAAATCGTTTAAAAAATTAATACTGTCAGTATCATCTTGTGCTAAGGCTTCTCTAATTTGTCCTAACCATTTATCAAATCTATCTTCATTGTTACTACCTTCTTTGTATTTATAATGAGCTGCTAAACCTTTTTCAGCAATTTCATTCATACGTTTTGTACGTATTTGAATTTCTACCCATTTGCCATGAGGTCCCATTACTGTTGTATGTAAAGCCTCGTAACCATTGCTTTTAGGGCTACTCAACCAATCTCTCAAACGTTCTGGATTGGGGTTGTAAGCATCTGTAATAATGCTATATACTTTCCAACATTCTTCTTTTTCTTTTTCTTGTGTGGGGTTTACAATAATTCTAATGGCAAACAAATCATAAACTTCATCAAAAGTTACTCCTTTCTTTTTTATTTTATTCCAAATAGAATGTATGCTTTTGGGTCGCCCATAAATTTCAAATTGAAAACCTGCTGCTGTTAATTTTTCTTTTAGAGGTTTAATAAATTCGTTGATGTATTTTGTTCTTTCACGTTTTGTTTCTGCTAATCTTTTTGCAATATCTCTGTAAGCTTCAGGCTCCATGTATTTCATGGCAAGGTCTTCCAATTCTGTTTTAATATTGTACAAACCCATTCTATGTGCAAGAGGAGCATACACCCAAATGGTTTCGCTGGAAGCTTTTAATTGCTTTTCCCTTTTCATGTGTTCAAGGGTTCGCATGTTTTGAAGCCTATCTGCTAATTTTATTAAAATTACTCTTGGGTCATCGGTAAGTGTTAATAGAATTTTTTTGAAATTTTCTGCTTGCTGAGATGAATTGGTATCAACTACAGTAGCTATTTTAGTTAATCCATCTACAATTTTTGCTACTTCATTTCCAAATTCTCTTTCAATATCTTCAAGTGTTACATCAGTATCTTCTACAGTATCATGCAATAAAGCACAAATGGTGCTTCTTATACCTAATCCTATTTCTTCTACACAAATCATTGCTACTGCAATAGGATGAAAAATATAAGGTTCACCGCTTTTTCTACGCATGGTTTTATGAGCTTCTGCACTCATTTCAAAAGCGTGTCTTACTATTTGTTTATTGCCTTTATTGAGTTTGGGGCGTAGTGCTTTAAGCAAACTACGGTAACGTCTTAAGATTTCTTTTTTTTCCTGTTCTGGGTTTAAGTTATATTCAGGTGCAGGTGCATCAAATGCTGATATTGCTTGCTGAGCCATAGTAAAACGAAAATAAGAATTTTTTTTTACGTTTTATTTTTTTTGAAAAAGGGAATAATAGTTATAGCATTTGTTGGGCATGTGTATTAAAGATACTTTTGTACAATTCGTACTTTTCCATTTTAATTTTATTTTATTATGAACAAGCCGCTACACGATTTTTTTACTAAAGATCATCATAGATTAGAAGCATTATTAGCCAAAGCAACAGAACAAGAAAATGAAATTGATATGGTATATTATCATCAATTTAGAACAGGTTTGTTAAGGCATATAAAAATGGAAGAGAAAACTTTATTTCCTGCTGCGTTAAATGCAAATAAAGAATTGATGCAACAATTAATTCCAAAATATAAATTAGAGCATGGAGCTTTAACTGCTTTAATGGTACCACCACCAACAACAGAATTGATTAAAGTAATTAAACACATTTTAGAAAAGCACGATTTGGCAGAAGAAGAACCTGCTGGTTTATATGATATATGTGAAGCCTTAACACAAGGACAAACTGCAGAATTATTGCAACAACTTGCTCAAGTTCCTGAAGTACCAGTTCATCCTCCCAATCCTGCACCTATTGCAATGGAATCTGCAAAAAGAGCATTGAACAGAGCAGGTTATGATTATGATGAAATTTTAAAATAAAAAAAGAGGGAGAAATATTTTTCTCCCTGCATAACTATTCAATCAATCATCATCCTTTTATTTTTATAACTCTCACTTTCCATTCCTCTGGTCCTTTTATTAAATATTCCCATTTAAAAGGTTCTTTGCTTTCTGCTTCCATTTGATAATATAAGGGCAATGGGTCGTGGTCGTTAAAAAATTCAAATGCTTCGCCAGGTTTAATTTCAGCGAAAGCATCGTAAAACATTTCATGTCTTTCTGCTGGTGGATAAGGTCTTAAATCATATTCATTAACTACAGAAAAACCATCATCGCCTAAACCTGTTGGTACTTTTTTGGTAATGTGTACAACCACTTCAGTAGGCTCTTGTTTTTTATAAACCCAAGCATGTTTTCCTTCAAATTTTTGAACAAAAATTCCATGAATTTCTTTAGGGTCTTCGGCTGCAATTAATTCCATTGTGTCGCCTTCTTCCATCATTCCATAACGATGAAAAACAATTTGCTTCCATTCATCTTTACCAGCTTTTCTTAAATCAATTAATGTAGAAATATCAGTAAACTCTCTTCCTTGCGAAGCTTCTGTACGAGTAACTTTTACCTTCCATTCTCTTCCTCCACGATTCAAATATTCCCAACCTACAACATCGCCATATATAGAACGAAATTCGTAATAAAGAGGAATAGGGTCGTGGTCGTTAATGAATACAAAACTTTCATCAACAGGCAGTTCTTTAAAAAGTTGAATTAATTTTTTGTGTCTTTCAATGGGTATAAGAACTCTCATATCCAATTCTTCTGTAGTGCTAAAATTTTCAGACATGTTTTATTGTTTTGTGGGTGCAAAAATAAAATATAACAACGGAGTTTGTTGTTTAGAAATGTAATATTAGTGTCATAAATTTTATTCCTTTTATTGTTTCAGAAATTTTTTATAAAATGTGTAATAGACTTACAAAATATTGTATGGAGTAAAACTATTTCTAAAAAAAATTACTGTTTAAATAAATCATTTTCGTAGTAAAAAACTTTATTACCAATAATTCTTGCAGGCGAAGTGTAAGGATGTTCCTCTGCTTTTTGTTTATTCATTATATGCAAAACTTTCCAGCCTTTTGCTTTTAAATAATCTGCAATCATAGAGCGATGACAACGCCACCAAACTGCTTCTGAACACATAAAAGCTATTGTTTGTTGCACTGCCAGTTGTTGCAATTCATTGGCTGCTATTTCAAAATCTTTTGTTTCCATATAATCTGCATAACCTCGAAAAGCATCTTTATGCCAAAGAGTATTTTTAGAATTTTTTAAAACATTTCTTCTGCCGCCTAATCCTAATAAATGAATATATTTTATGTTATAATTTTTCAAAGCTTCACTTAAATTTTCTTTATTAAAATGAGGAAATTTTCTTGAACCAGGGTAATGCCTAACATCTACTAATAGCTTTATTTTAAATGCTTGCAGCATACCAATAAATTCATCAATACTGTGTGTAGAGTGCCCAATAGTGTATATAGTATTTTTTTCATTGTCTGCCACAACAAAAACTATTTTAGTTTGTAAATTTATTACAGTTTTGTATTAATTGAGTTGTATTAATGCTTTACTTTGTTAAATATATTTTCAATTAAGTATTTTAAAGTAAAAATATGATTTCATCACAACTTATTTCTCCTAAAAGTATTGCAGTTATTGGTGCTTCGGCAAATACAACAAAACCCGGAGGAATGGTTTTGTACAATTTAATACAAGGAAAATTTCAAGGAAAAATTTATGCTGTAAATCCTAAAATTATTGCTATTGATGGTGTACAGCATGTTGCAGATATTAATGATTTGCCAGAAATAGATTTAGCAATTATTGCAATACCTGCTCATCAATGTTTAGAGGTTGTAAAAATTTTAATTAAAAAGAAAGCCAAAGCGTTTATTGTTTTTTCTGCAGGATTTTCTGAAGCAGGCGAAATAGGCATAACTCTTGAAAAAGAATTGATAGAAATAATTAATAAAGCCAATGCAACATTAATAGGGCCTAATTGTGTAGGCATTATTAATGAAAATTACAAAGGTGTTTTTACAACTCCAGTACCAGAATATGATGCTAAAGGTTGCGAATTAATTTCAAGCTCTGGAGCAACTGCTGTTTTTATTATGGAATCTGCATTGCTTACAGGTTTACGCTTTTCAAATATTTATTCAATAGGCAATGCAGCACAAACAGGAGTAGAAGAAATTTTAGAATATTTAGATCAAAATTTTGATAAAGAAAAAAGTTCTACCATAAAATTGTTGTATTTAGAGCAAGTAAAAAAGCCTTTTAAATTTTTAAAACACGCTACTTCATTAATAGAAAAAGGTTGCAAAATTGCTGCAATAAAATCTGGTTATTCTGAGGCTGGTGGCAGAGCAGCATCATCGCATACAGGTGCTTTGGCTACATCTGATAATGTAATAAGAGCATTGTTTAGAAAATGTGGTATAGTGTATTGTAACAGCAGAGATGAGTTGATTGCTGTTGCAAGTATTTTTCAAACACAAAAATTAAAAGGAGAAAATATTGCTATCATTACACATGCAGGAGGTTCTGCTGTAATGCTTACAGATGCTTTGTCTTCTAATGGTTTAAGTGTACCACATTTTGATAGTAATAAAACTGCAGAACTTTTAAAAAAATTAAATCCAGGTTCTTCGGTAAATAATCCTATTGATTTTTTAGCTACAGGAACTGCCTCTCAATTAGGAGAAATAATTGATTTTTGTGAAAGCTATGATGCTGTAGATGCTATGGTTGTTGTGTTTGGAAGCCCTGGTTTATTTAATGTAAAAGATGTGTACGAATTGCTTGATGAAAAAATGAACACTTGCCAAAAACCAATTTATCCTGTATTGCCTTCTTTAATAAATGCTGCGAATGAAATAAAGCAATTTTTATCGAAAGGAAGAGTAAATTTTCCTGATGAAGTGAACTTGGGAAAAGCTTTAGCACATGTGTATCATTCTACCAATTACAGATTTGAAAAAACCATATTACCAGAAATGGATATTGTAAATATTCGTTCTATTATTAATACAGCACAAGATGGTTATTTAGATGAACAAACCTGTCAAGAGTTGATGAATGCAGCAGGTATAGCAATAGCTCATCAATTAATGCTTACAGAAAAATCGCAAATAAAAAAAATAGAAGAACAGTTTAACTATCCAATAGCTATGAAGGTGCTTGGACCTATTCATAAAACAGAAGTAAATGGTGTACGATTAAATATCATCAATCTTGAGCAAGCTAAAGAAAACTTTGAAGCATTGATGAGTATTGAAGATGCAAGAGCTGTGTTGGTTCAGGAAATGTTGAAAGGGGAGGAGTTGTATTGTGGTGCAGCCAGACAAGGCGAATTTGGCCATGTAGTTTTGTGTGGCTTAGGAGGTATATTTTTAGAATTGATAAATGATACTGCTTCTGCTTTAGCACCTATGTCTTACGATGAAGTAAAATCAATGGTTGTATCCTTAAAAGGTTATCCTTTAATTAAAGGTTATAGAAATAAAAAAGGCTTGAACGAAGAAAAATTTATTGATATTATTATGCGTATTGGTGCTTTGGTGCATATTGCTCCCGAAATTAGTGAATTAGACCTTAACCCCATTATTGCATTTGATACAAATATGAAAGTAGCAGATGTAAGAATTTGTATTGATAAAACGAATAAATAAAAATTACAAATTTTCGGCACAAGAATTTCCTAAAACACTGATGTATTTATTTATGTATAACTTTTTTTCTTTGCTTTTATATTGTTGAATAAATCGTGGATGCTCTAGTGTTATTAATTTTTTAAAAAGCTTAGCTTCTTTATTCAATACATGAATAAAACTTGCATTTTTCTTTCCTAATATGTATGCTTCGTTTGTGTTTAAACCAAAACCAATATGTGTTTTCAAAGATTGAATCATAAAGTCTTTTACTGCTTTAAAAAGTTTTTCATCATCATAATAATTTGCATTAAGCCAGTTGCCATTATTTGCTTTACGAATAATAGCCAAAGGAAAAGGAGAGTTGATATAAAAATTTTTGTAAAAAGAATGTACACCACCAAATTCATAAATCATATCGTACATAAAAACAGAGGAAATTTCGTGTGTGTATGCAGATTGCATTTTTATGCCACACACATTTTCTAATCTTTTGGTATCAGTAAAAGGAACACCTGTTACTCCTGCTCCATGACGACTTGGATTAATTCCAATAATAAATTTTCTCTCTAAAGAATCGTTGTAAAATTTTTTATAAAACGCTTGCATTACTTGCATCGTTTCTGCATTATCCTGAAAAGGATTTAGTACTTTAAAATCTGCTGGTAGCTTTTCTGAAAAAATAAGATGATTATTAAACTGAATGACTTTATCGGCAAAAGTTTTCTTCATTTTTTAAAAAATATTGTAGCCAAAAATTATGCTTAAAAGTAGTTAATTTTTTTTATGAGCTTTTGCAATTTCTCTAAAAAAAAATATTATACTACCTACAAAAAATATAATGCCTATAAACATTAAATACAAGCCTGTTTCATTTTGTTGTTCAATAGTAAATGAGCTACACAATAAAATTTTAAAAACCTTTAAAGTGCCACCACTTGTAATAAGCATAGAAGCAACCATAAGTAAAAAAGCAATTTTAGCTTCAAACAAAACATAAGGCAAAACAGACGCTATTAAAAAACCTACTAATAAAATATGTAAGTGCATTATTCTGTTAAACCAAGGATATACAATAGTTAAATCTATAGAGCGTGGCAACATCCAAAAAATAAGTGATGCCATAATAAAAATGAGTAAAGCAATGCCGTAAGCATTATTTTTTATTTTAAAAGAAGAAAAAATGCAACCACAAGCAATGCCAAGTACAAGCATTATAGGTAATTGTAAAAGTTGATGGCGTGGCATAGTGAGAGAGAACCAATCATTGGCATAAAATGATACTGCATAAAATATTGCAGCAATTAATAGCAATACAAAAATGTGAACTAACTTTTTAAACATGTATAAACTTCGTTAATAATAGTTGCATTATCTTCTCTTGCAGGGTCAAAAACTTTTATCACTTTATTTTCGGGCGAAATTAAAAATAAATAAATAGAGTGATTGATTACATTGCTCTTTGGTGCTGCTTTTGCCCAAATGCCTACTTGCTTAAAATAAGTATCAAAATCTTTTTGGCTTATTTGATAGGGCAAAGCAAAAGACCAGCCTTGAATGTTGGATGAAAAATGGTTACGATAGTTTTTTATTTTTTTGATGTTATCATTTTTTAAATCAAAACTTACTGTTACCAATTCCAATTTTGAAGGAACTATGTTACTATCTATTTTATTATAAATTTCTTCTAATCTGTTGTTTACTTTATGACAAACATTGGGACAGTTTAAATAAACAAAATTTACTAAAGTGTATTTCTTTTTATCCTTTATATGAAACACAATACTGTCCTGATTTATTAATTGAATATCAGGAAAAGATCTTGGCGTTGTTCCAGCATCACGAAGTGTATAAGAGAAAACTGTAAATGCACTAAAACCATAAGTCCATTTCCATATAACAGCTATACAAATAACTAATGCTACAAATGGAGGAATAAAATTTTTCATTTCAATGTATTATAAAATTTATTCTCTCTTTAATTAAGCAAGTAAACCTTGGTTGCTAATATTATGAATTAGCTTTGCTCGGTTTAAGCAATTTTACAAATAGAGAGCCATACATTGTAAAAAGCCCAATTAAAATTATACCAACAAATACTGCTGCTATTTTAGCAAGCAATGCTCCTGTATGATGCACATTGCCACTTTCTATAGCTACATAATCAGAATATCTTCTTGGTACACTATTCATACCACCTAAGTAAAACATTAATACAAAACCAAAAGCACCTACTACAAAAGTCCAAAATCCAAAACCTGGTTTAGGGTCATTTCTTTCTTCGCTATTGCAATAAGCAAGGTAAAATAAAAATCCAAAAATAAACAACACAATGCCCAACAACATATAAGTATGAAAGTGAGCAGGCACCCAAAGTGTATTGTGTAAAATTTTATTTATAGAAATAGTAGAATCTACAACAGCAGCAAAACCACCAATTGCCCAACCTGCCATTCCTATTAAAAATGTCATTGGTATAATACTCCATTTCATTTTTGAATGATAGAATTGTACAATAACACCAAACATAGTAACTACAGTAGCAGGTATAGCACTAAAGTAAGAGGCTAATTGCCCAGCATAATGCAAGCCTAAAGGTTGTGCAAAATCCATATACAAGTGATGGAAATAAGCAAACATGATGAAAATAAAAGTTCCATTCCAAGATAATACAACTACTTTGTTTACACCCCATTCACGTTTAGTATATTCAGGTAATAAAGCATACACCCAAGCTACACCTAAATACATAGTTACATTAACCAAAGTATGCCCAAAAAAGAAAACTAAATTTTTTAATAACAAGGGGTCAAAAGCTAAGGTTGGTTCAAACTGTTGCATTAAATTCATAACAAGAAAAACCGCACCAGCTAAAAAAGATAAAATAGCAGGTACTAAACTTGCAGTTGTAATAAGCACAATAGATGGCAATTTTTGTTCAGGCTCTTTTTTACCTAAATAATTCCAACCCATTAATTTATAAAAACTACCATATTTATTAGATAAAGCATATACTACATGCAAACTACCAATTAACCAAGCTACTCCCAAAACTATTAAAGCAATTATGGATAATCCTGTTGCCCAGCTTGCCCAATTAGCTCCTTTAAAAGGTAATGGATATAGTAAATACCAGCCAGCCCCAAATTTTCCTATTAAACTTGCAATTACTAATTCTACCGTTCCTATGAGTACAAGAAAATAAATAAAGTAACCAACTTTAATATTTAAACGTGCATAACGAGTACCAATTAAATAAAATAAAGCAGCCCATGCAATGCTAAAAAGCACACCTGCCATACCTAAACCATGTAAGGTCATTAAAGCATAAAATGTATCATGACCAATATTTAAAACCTCTCCTTGTTTCATTCTCATCAATAAACCAAAAGTTATTAATACAGGAAATAAGATGAGAAAAGTAATACTCCAAACTGTAACTAATTTTTTGTGTTGTCTTAATTCAAGAGAACTTGCTTGTATCATAATTGTATCTTTTTAAATTTTTATTTTACATGAATTTTTGCAGTCATCATACCATGTGGCATACCACAATATTCTAAACATAGTACTTCATATTCACCTGCTTTTGGAAAAGTATATTGCAACTCGTTTTTATATTCTGGCATTGCCTGAGTTTGTGCAACCAAATCGCCTTTTGAATTGTATATAGCAAAATTGTGGTTCACATCTTTAGAGGTAACCACAAACTTTATAGCTTTATTAGCAGGCAATTCAATTTCATTACCCCCTTCAAATTCATCTAATGATTTATCAATCACTCCTTGCCCCATTTTCCAAAACCATTGCATACCAACAACAGAAACTGTCATATCAGCTTTAGTTTGAAATTTTTTGTAAGGAATGTATTGAAGAGAAATAAACAAAACAACAATAATAGCTGCCGATAAAAATAAAAAATACTTAAAACGAGCTTTATACACTTTTTCTTTTACAGCATGTTTTTCTTCATAAGATGAAGATGTTGATATTAAAAACAAAACAACTGAAATAACAATAACGGCTCCAATTAAAGATGCTATGGCTGCCTTTGTTTGAATGGTAAGTAACAAATTGAATTGATTCATGTGCTATGATTTAATTTCTTCTAAATAGTTAATTTGGTTAAAATTGAGTTAAAATACTTAGTGTGCATTTTTTAACAATAGAGACAAAATTATAGAAAACTTTATAAAAAAAGATGTATTTGTATTTTTATGTAAAAAAATAATTGCCTGCACATTCAACTAATTAATTTTTAGTGCAAAGCTTTCAACAATTTTATTAGTTGAAATAGTTAAGCTTTTGCAGGTTAAATATTCATAATGAAAATTTGACATAAAAAATAGTTTCAAATACTGCACTTTTGCAGCCAATTTTATCAACTAAAAACTATAAACTGAAAATTTGACTTTAAAACACAAATGGCAAATTTGTTGTTGATAGTGTGATGAATTTTTAAATTATAAAAAAATAAACTTAGAATTATGGCTACAAAAAAATTAAATGTTACCCCTCTTCACGATAGGGTAATTGTAAAGCCTGCTGCTGCAGAAGAAAAAAGTGCAGGTGGTATTATCATTCCTGATACTGCAAAAGAAAAACCTCAAAGAGGTGTAGTAGTTGCAGCAGGTACTGGTAAAAAAGATGAACCTGTAACTGTAAAAGTTGGTGATAATGTTTTATATGGTAAATACGCAGGTACTGAAATTCAAATAGAAGGACAAGACCTATTAATTATGAGAGAAAGCGACATACTTGCAATAGTATAAATTCCAAAAAATAAATTTTAAACATAAAAAATTTTATAAACTTTAAGAAATGGCAAAACAAATATTCTTCGAAATAGAAGCAAGAAATAAAATGAAAAAAGGCGTTGATACTTTAGCCAACGCAGTAAAAGTAACATTAGGACCAAAAGGACGTAATGTAGTGTTAGAAAAAAAGTTTGGTGCACCACAAGTTACAAAAGATGGTGTTACTGTTGCTAAAGAAATAGAATTGGAAGATGCTATTGAAAACATGGGGGCTCAAATGTTAAAAGAAGTAGCTTCTAAAACTGCTGATATTGCTGGCGATGGTACTACAACAGCAACTGTTTTAGCACAGGCTATAATAAGCGAAGGTTTGAAAATGGTTACAGCAGGTGCAAACCCAATGGATTTAAAACGTGGTATTGATAAAGCTGTTTCTTTGGTGGTAGCTCATTTAAAAACTCAATCTCAAACAGTAGGAAGCGATAGCAAAAAAATACAACAAGTGGCTACTATATCTGCCAATAACGATGAAAAAATTGGTGAATTAATAGCAACTGCATTTAGCAAAGTAGGTAAAGAAGGTGTAATAACTGTAGAAGAAGCAAAAGGTACTGAAACAACAGTAGATGTGGTAGAAGGTATGCAATTTGATAGAGGTTATGTATCTCCTTACTTTGTTACAAACAGCGAAAAAATGGAAGCTGAATTGCAAAATCCATATATCTTAATTTATGATAAAAAGATTTCTGCAATGAAAGACATTTTATCTATTTTAGAAAAAGTAGCTCAAAGTGGTCGTCCATTATTAATTATTGCAGAAGATTTAGAAGGCGAAGCATTAGCAACCTTAGTAGTAAACAAATTACGAGGCACTATTAAAGTGGCAGCAGTAAAAGCTCCTGGTTTTGGAGATAGAAGAAAAGAAATGCTAACTGATATTGCAATATTAACTGCTGGAACAGTGATTAGCGAAGAATTAGGACATAAATTAGAAGGAGCAGATTTATCAAGTTTAGGTCAAGCAGCTTCTGTAACAATAGATAAAGACAATACAACTATAGTAGGAGGTAAAGGTAAAAAAGCTGATATTCTTGCAAGAGTAAACCAAATAAAAGCACAAGTAGAAAATACAACATCAGATTACGATAAAGAAAAACTACAAGAGCGTTTAGCTAAATTAGCTGGTGGTGTAGCTGTATTATATGTTGGTGCTGCCACAGAAGTAGAAATGAAAGAAAAGAAAGATAGAGTAGATGATGCTTTGGCTGCAACAAGAGCTGCTGTAGAAGAAGGAATTGTACCAGGTGGTGGTGTAGCTTACATTAGAGCTATTGAAAGTTTAGATGCAAAAGTAAAAGGGCAAATTGCAGATGAAACTACAGGTATGCAAATTGTAAGAAGAGCTTTAGAAGAACCTGTTAGAATATTAACTTCAAATGCAGGAATTGATGGTTCTATTGTAATTCAAAAAATAAAAGAAGGAAAAGCTGATTTTGGATTTAATGCAAGAACAGAAACTTACGAAAATTTATTTAAAGCAGGTGTTATAGACCCTACCAAAGTAAGTCGTGTAGCTTTAGAAAATGCTGCATCAATAGCTGGTATGTTATTAACCACAGAAGCAGTAATTGCAGATAAACCAGAACCTAAATCAGCAGCTCCAGCAATGCCTGGACCTGATATGGGTGGAATGGGTTATTAATATTTTTTTATAATTTTCAAAAGCCTCAAAACATTTTTTGGGGCTTTTTTATTTTGGTTTTAACTCAAATAAAAGTCAAAATATAGTCTAATTATATGATTTGCTTTGATTTTAGGTGTATTTTTCTTAATTTTGCACCCTCATAAAGCGACCCCTAAATAAGATTAATTGATGTTAAAGAAAAGAATATTATTTATAGCTACCGAAATGTCGCCCTATTTAGAGCTGACAGAGTTTGCAGAAATTGTAAATAAGTTAGCTATAAAATCAAATGAAAGTGGCATGGAAGTACGTTGCATTATGCCACGTTTTGGAGTAATTAATGAACGCAGGCATCGCTTACACGAAGTGGTAAGGTTAAGTGGCATCAATGTTTCTGTTAATGATGATGATTATCCATTACAAATTAAAGTAGCTTCTTTGCCCAATGCAAGGCTTCAAATTTATTTTTTAGAAAATGATGAGTTTTTTAAAAGAAAAAATATTTTTCATGACGACGAAGAAAAATGGTTTGAAGATAATGCTTTAAGAACTGTATTTTTTGCAAAAGGTGCTTTAGAAACGGTAAGAAAATTTGGTTGGCCTCCAGATATTATTCATTGTAGTGGATGGATGAGTGGCTTAATTCCAGCATTTATTAAAACTGCATACAAAAGAGAACCGGTTTTCTTGCATAGCAAAACAATTTATACTATTGGGCAAAATACTTTTGAAGATAAAATAGGAAATGATTTATTGGATTTAGCATTAATTAATAATAGCATTACTCCAAACGATTTAAAAGTATTTAAGGACAACGATAATACTGCTATGTTTAGAGGAGGTGCAACCTATGCAGATGCTATTACTTTTGGAACCCCTGAACCTAATAAAAAATTAGTAGATGAATTTGCAAAAGTTCGTGGAAAAAAAGTTTTGCCTTTTAAAGGTTGGGATACTGATTTAACAGAGTATTTAGAATTGTACAACGACCTTGCAGACCATAAATAATTTTATACCTAACTCAACCAATAATATTCTACTTTGTGAAGAAGAATTTAAGCTCTGTTTTTATTTTTAGCCTTATCATCATTACATCTTGTACTAAAATAGCCATTACAGATATTGGCAGTGGATTAATTCCTCCAATAGATAATGTTAATACTTTCGATACTACATTAGATGTACAAACTTTCAATATTCTTTCAGATTCTTTTAGAATTTCTAAGTATCAGGAAATGGTTTTGGGAAATATTGAAAACGACCCATTAATGGGAAAAACAAAAGCCATCGTAAATGCAGAATTTAAACCAGCTTATTATCCTTTTTATTTTCCAGTAAGTAAAGATAGCTTAAAGCTTGACTCGGTTGTATTGGTACTAAGTTATCAAGGTTTATGGGGCGATAGCACCAATCCTATTCATTTAAAAGCTTATGAAATAAGTCAAAGCAGTAAGTTAAAGGCAGATAGTATTTATCCTGTTTCTGCTGTAATGAAAACTGCAGGATTATTAGGTGAAAAAATTATTACAGATCCAAGAAGATTAACTGACTCTGTAAAAGCATTTAGTGAAGATGCCATTAATCAAATTCGTATTCCTTTAAGTACTGCATTTGGTAATAAATTATTAAAACAATTTGATAGCACAAATGCTTACTTGAGTGATGATCAGTTTGCAAGTATTTTCAGAGGAATTTCTATTGTTCCAGAATCGGGTAGTAATACTTTATTAAGAATTAACTTAAATGATACAAATAGTAAAGTAGCGTTGTACTATAAATATAAAAAAAGAGATTCTACTGGAAATGATACAACACTAATTGCATATTTTAGACCAAATGGTATAACCTCTGGAGCAAGTAATAATATTATCAGAAACAGAGCAGGTTCGCAATCGGCACAATACTTAAATAACTTACCCACCATACAAGATAGTTTATTGTTTTTGCAGGCAGGTCAAGGAAATTATGTAAGAATTAAAACACCAGGCATTAATACGCTAAGTAATAGAATTGTACATAGAGCAGAACTGATAATGGAACAAGAATTAGATAATGCAACTTTTGATGGAATATTTACTGCTCCTAATTTATTTTTATGTGCTACAAGTACCCATATAGATTCTGGCGATTATAGATTTTACATACCCAAAGATATTGTAGCTACAGGGCAAGGAGGTCAAGTTGAAAACCTATCTACCTTTGGTGGGAATGTAATTTATAAAACGGACCCAAGTGGCAAAAAAATTGCTTCGTATAATTTCAATATTTCTCGTTATGTACAAAATATTATTTTAGGAAAACAAGCAGTGTACGATTTGTATTTGTTTTCGCCCGTTGTAGATTATGTATATTTAGGATTAGGAAACACAAGTGGATTTAACCAAATTTCATCAACACCTTTCAATGCACCTGCTTGTGGAAGAGTAAGATTGTTGGGAGGCAACAGTTTGCAACAAGCAAGGAAAATGAAATTGAGAATTATTTATTCTGCTTTGCAATAATTTTTTAAAAAAAAATTGCTTTACATTTTTAAATAACTTTTCTAATATAAAAAGGTGCTGTTATATTTGCACCTCATTTAAAATTTTTTAAATCAAATGTCATATTTATTTACCTCAGAAAGCGTATCTGAAGGGCATCCAGATAAAGTTGCAGACCAAATTTCAGACGCATTAATTGATAATTTTTTAGCTTTCGACCCTCAAAGTAAAGTAGCTTGCGAAACTTTAGTAACTACAGGTCAAGTTGTACTTGCAGGCGAAGTAAAATCTAAAGCCTATTTAGATGTACAAGAAATTGCTCGTGGTGTAATAAGAAAAATTGGTTACACTAAAAGTGAATATATGTTTGAAGCACATTCTTGTGGAATATTATCTGCCATTCATGAACAAAGTGCAGATATTAATCAAGGAGTTGATAGAAAAAAGAAAGAAGAGCAAGGTGCAGGCGATCAAGGAATGATGTTTGGTTATGCTAATAATGAAACTGAAAATTATATGCCATTAGCATTGGATTTGGCACATAAAATTTTAATTGAATTAGCAGCATTAAGAAGAGAAAATAAACAAATAAAATATTTACGCCCTGATGCAAAAAGCCAAGTTACTTTAGAATATGATGATAACAATAAACCAGTTCGTATTGATGCCATTGTAGTTTCTACTCAACACGATGATTTTGATACTGAAGAAAAAATGTTGGCAAAAATTAAAAAGGATATAATAGATATTTTAATTCCTCGTGTAAAAGCTAAATATAAAAAATATGCCAAGCTTTTCAATAATAATATTAAATACCACATTAATCCTACTGGTAAATTTGTAATTGGTGGACCTCATGGCGATACAGGCTTAACAGGAAGAAAAATTATTGTAGATACTTATGGAGGAAAAGGAGCTCATGGAGGTGGTGCTTTTAGTGGAAAAGATCCAAGTAAAGTAGATAGAAGTGCTGCTTATGCTACAAGACATATTGCTAAAAACTTAGTTGCAGCTGGTGTTGCAGATGAAGTTTTAGTACAAGTTTCTTATGCTATTGGTGTTGCAAAACCAACTTCAATTAATGTAAATACTTTTGGTACTTCTAAAGTAAAATTAACTGATGGACAAATAGGTAAAATTGTTGAAAGTTTATTTGATATGCGTCCATACTTTATAGAACAACGTTTAAAATTGCGTACACCAATGTATAGCGAAACTGCAGCTTATGGGCACATGGGACGTAAAAATGAAGTTGTTGAAAAAACTTTTACCACACCCGATGGTAAAGTTAAAAAACTAAAAGTTGAATTATTTACTTGGGAAAAATTAGACTATGTTACTAAGGTTAAAAAAGCCTTTGGTATAAAATAAATTAAAAAAGCCTTACAAAAATTGTGAGGCTTTTTTAATGCTTACTTCAATTTTTTTTTATTTATTAGAAACCAATTTTAAACCCAACACAGAACCAATAAGTAAAGTAATAAAAAACAAACGCCAAAAATTAGAAGGGTCTTTAAAAATTAAAATACCTATTATAGCAGTTCCAGCAGCACCAATTCCTGTCCATACAGCATAAGCAGTACCTAAAGGAATTGTTTGAATAGCTTTCATTAATAAAAGCATACTTGCAATTAGTGCAATAGCAAAACCTGTGTACCAAAATATAAGTTCTGTTCCTGTTGAAGTTTTTGTTTTTCCTAAACAAAAAGTAAAAGTAACTTCGGATAAGCCTGCTAAAAATAAATATATCCAGTTCATACAACTATAAAGCTTTAAAAGGAGGGAAGATGTAAAATAAATTTAGAAGCAATTTTTTTATTAGTTAAAATATTCTTTTAAAGCATCGTGTAGTTTTAAATCTTCTACAAGATCTGTTAATAATGGCTTGTGTAGAAAATCAATGATTACATCGTATTGTTGTGCTTTCATAAAATCGTTTGGGTTAATGCTTGATGTAAGGATAGCAATTTTAGTATCAGGGATTCTGTTGTTGTATTTTCTTACAAAGTGTTCTAAAAACTCCCAACCATCCATTACAGGCATATTAAGGTCTAATAAAATTAAATTAGGAATGTTTGCTTTATTATTTTCTATATCTTTTTTATCAAAACAATTAATGAAAAATTGCATACATTCTTGACCATTATTAAAGCCAGTAATTTTATCAGCAAATTTTGTATTCTTAATTACAAGTTCACAAATTTTTACTGTTATTGGGTCATCATCAACTATAAATAAAGATTTAATCATTAGCACTTGGTTTTAAAAAATGAATCAATCAATTTATTATTAAAAGTCATTTGCACTAAAATTCAAAGGCAATAATTCTGAAACTGATTTTATTATTATAATTTTTCCATCTTGCCCTCCTAAAATTAATCTTATTGGTTGATTTACTCTTTGTTCGTATTCTAATAAATATTGCCTACACATACCACATGGCGATATTGGATGATTGCTATTGCCATTTTTATTAGAATAGCTAATAGCCATTGTTTTTAATGGGATATTGGGAAAAATAGTTGCTGCAACGCCTAATAAAACCCTTTCTGCACATGTACCTACAGGGTAGCTTGCATTTTCTTGATTAGTGCCTGTAATAATTTCATTATTATTTAAAATGGCTGCTGCACCTACAAAAAAGTTTGAGTAAGGGGCATAAGCATTTAATGCTGTTTGTTTTGCTTTTTGTAAAAGCTCTGCATCTTCTTTTAATAAATCATTTATTGAATTATAAACTTCAAATTCAAATCCTATTCTTTCTACGGCCATACAGTATTATTACTTTTAGTAAAAATAATTAATCTATTTTAGTTCAACTCTTACTTATTGAAGTGAAAGTTAAGATTATTTTATGATATTGAATAATCTTTTCCAGCGAAGACCTTTATCCCAACTAAACCAAATTAAAGAGGCTCTGCCTACAATATGCGTTTCAGGAACAAAACCCCAAAATCGACTGTCTTGACTATTGTGTCTATTATCACCCATCATCCAATAATAATTGTATTTAAAAGTATAAGTAGTGGTAGGTTTTCCATCTATAAAAAATTCATTATTATTTTGAGTTAATGTATGCCCTTCATAACTTGTAATAGCTCTGTAATACAATGATAGTGTAGTATTGTTTAATTGAACAGTAGCACCAGCTTTTGGAATGTAAATGGGTCCATAATTATCTCTTGAAAATTTGTAGTTAGTAGAGTCAAAAGGAAAATAATATACTTGAGCAGCATAAGCATCATAAGGTTCTATAACTGGCTCAACTTTAGTTACACCTTTTAGTTTTTTTATTGTAGCAGCATCAGATTCGGTCATTATAATTTCTGCAACACCATATCTTGCAAAGTAGGCATTGATTGTATCACGATATTCATTATAGTTTTGATCTGTTCTTATATCAATTCCATAACTTGTTTTTAAATCATCAAAATCTAAACCTGCTTTTGAAGCATGTACTAAAAAACTTCTTTGTGCATAAGCAGGAATAGGTTGTTGTACACTATTAATATACACTAAACCATCTTTTACATTTAATGTATCACCTGCTACAGCTACACAACGTTTAATATAATTATCTGTTTTATCTGATGGGTGTACAATAATATTATCTTCAAAACGATTTACTACTGCTTCTCTTCCATACTGCCTTACTAAAGAATAATAGGTAACCAAAGAACCATATTCTGGTAAATTAATAATGGTATCTCCTTCAGGAAAATTAAAAACAACTACATCATTTCTATTTAATTTATCATAGCCTGGAATTCTTTTATAGCCTAATTGAATCCATTTTAAATAAGAGGGTCTTTGTGAGCCTGGCATTAAGTTATGTACAAAAGGAAAACTTAATGGTGTTTGAGGAACTTTAGGTCCATAAGCCATTTTATTTACAAACAAAAAATCATTTACCAATAAAGTTTTTTCCATACTACCCGATGGAATAACATAGGCTTCAAAAATAAAAGTACGAATTATAGTTGCAGCAACTATTGCAAACACTGCAGCATCAATCCACTCTCTTGATAAAGGTTTTTTATAACGTTTAAAAGTTTCGCTGCCGCCCCATCTTGTATTCTTATCAAATGCTATATAAGGCAAGTAAACAAAGGGTAAAGCAACTAATAAGGTATGATGAATTAAATTAGTTTTGCCAAAGTGCATTACAAAAATAATTGTAATCCAAATGGTAATAAATTGCCCTGCAATGGGTATTAATTGAAGCCAAAACCATTTTTTACTAATCTTACATTTTTCTACAATTAACCATGTATTGTAAAAAGGAATAAATGCTTTCCACGATTCTATACCTGCTTTTTTAAATAAGCCATAAACGCCAATAAACCAACCAATAATTGCCGCAATGAAGTAAAATATTGCCATATATTTTTATTAATGAGTAGCAAAAATAACAGTATAAAGCATAACCGAAACAATACTAAAATGTTTTATTCATTTAACAACAATAAGTTTGTGTGTTTTTTGTTAAAGATTGAAATAGTTGGTTGAGTGTTTAGTAGAATGGAATACGATTTTTTATTTATGCTATATGCCACAAACTCTTTGTGTTTACAGATAATACTACTCTTTGACCAACAGAAAAATTATTTATTAAGGTTTTTACTTTTATTGTTTTTTCGTTTACTAAAACATCAATTACATAATAGCTGCCAAAGAAATTTATTTTTTTTACTACATCTTTTTGAAAAATATTTCCTGCTGGTTCTATATTAATTTGCTCGGGGCGTAGTAAAATTTTTTTATGTTTTTTAGGTTCAGCAAATAAATGATGAATGTTTTTTATTGTAGCATTATCTACAATATTATAATCACCACTTAAAGCTGCAACATATTCATTAATTGGGTTTGTATAAATTATTTCAGGAGTTCCTTGTTGAATAATTTTTCCTTCATTCATTATTAAAATATTATTTGCCCATGGCAAAATATCTACCCAATCATGAGAGGTAATAATATAGGTTAATTCTAACTCTTGTTGTATATTTTCTAAAACTTGTTTTATAATATTTTTATGCCAAACATCTAAGTTAGAAAATGGCTCATCTAACAATAATAGTTTGGGGCATGTAACTAACTGACAAGCTAAAGCTATTCTTTGTTTTTCGCCACCAGAAAGTTCATTGGTTTTTCGTTGCAGTAAAAAATCAATTTTACAAATTTCATAAATTTTATCTGCTTTTTTCTGTTCTATTTTATTGTAAACGTCTAATAAATCTTGTACATAATAATTATTTCTCAATTCAAAATGTTGGCTTAAATAGGCAATGTTTTTATTACCAGATAATAATTGTTCATCTGTTCCTTTTATTCTTTCATTGTCTAAAAAAACACTTCCTTGTGTAGGTTGTATTAAGCCTGCAATTATTTTTAATAATGTAGTTTTTCCAGAGCCTGTAGCCCCTGCTATTGCTAAGTTTTCGTTTTTATTTTGAGTAAAATTTATGCTTTCTACAACGAAATTTTCTTTTATCTTTTTACTTATTTCTTCAACTTTTAACCAACTCATTTTTCAAAAATAACTTAATAATAATTGCTGTATAGTTTTCTTTTAAGAATAAAAAAACTGCTTTGCATTTAGCAACAAAGCAGTTTAATTTTTTTTATTAGAGAGTTTATTTTAAATAACGTGCTAATGCTTTATGCAAATCTTCGCCTCTTAAATTTTTTGCAATAATTTTACCAGATGGGTCAATTAAAATATTAAAAGGAATGCTGTTTATGTTGTATAATCTTGCGGCAGCATTATCCCAAAATTTTAAATCACTTACTTGAGTCCAGGTTAATCCATCATCTTTAATTGCATTTAACCAAGCAGTTTTTCCATCTGGTCTGTCTAATGAAACACCAAGAACGGTAAAGTTTTTATCTTTAAATTTATTGTAAGCTTCTACAACATTAGGGTTTTCCATTCTGCAAGGTCTGCACCAACTTGCCCAAAAATCTATTAATACATATTTGCCTCTAAAAGAAGATAGCGAAACAGGCTTACCATTTACATCATTTTGTGTAAAATCTGGTGCAATAGAACCTTGATTGGTAGCTGCTTCAGCAGCTAATTTATTTTTATGTTCTGTAATTAAATTTTCTATTAATCTTGAAAATTCTCCTACTCTTGCTGCTGGTTTTAATTTATAAAATCTGCTTTCTAATTCTTCTACACCACCTGCCAATATTGGGTTTGTAACATATAAAACAAATGTACTTACTGGCGATGAATTTCTTTGTGTAGTGTATTTATTTAATTCTGTTATAACCAAATTTTTAGTTGCTTCAAATACTTTTATTAAAGAATCTCTTCTGGTGGCATTTTGAGTTGTATTTATGCTTGCAGCAAGTGAATTTAATTTGTCTTTTAATGGATTAAATGCTGTTTCATAAGCCTTATAATCATTGTTTAAAGCAGAACCTGTAATAACTGCATCTTTATCTACTTGGGTAGATTTACTTTTGAAATTTATATTTTCATTAGACATAAAAATATCTACTTCATTGGTTAAACCAATAAAACCTAATTTGGTAAAACCTGGTTCATCTACTGCTCCTTGCAAAGTAAATTTTCCTTTAAAGGCATAATCTTGTGCAATAGCATTGCCTGCTCCATCATTCAAAAAAACCAAAGTACTATCTTTTAAACCATCAACTAAACCTGTAATAGTAAAACCATTGTTTTTTTGTGCAATTAGTGTAAAAGGAAATAATAATAAAATAGAAAAGTGTTTGAACATAAAAGAATATTTTATTGCTTATTAAATTAATTAGATTGCAATATATAGCTAATAGTGTTAATTAGAATAAAAATAATTTCAGTATATAAAGTTTAGATGAAATTTATTCTCCTAAGAATTGTGTTTGGTCTGGAATAGTAATATAAATATCGCCTTCTCCTTTTTGCAAAACACATTGGCAGCCCAATCTTGAAGTTAATCTTGGGTTAACAGCTCTATCAATAAAATCTTCTTCTCTATCACTAATTTCCTCTACATGTTCCTCACCTTTTTCTACATAAATATGACAAGTGCTGCAAGCACAAACAGCTCCACAGTTATGGTGTAATTCATATCCATTATCTAAAATTACTTCTAATAAACTATCGCCTATTGCTTCAGTTTCTATAACTACAGGTTCTAAATCCTTTTGCTCAAAATTTACATGAATTTTATACATATCTTAAACAATCTTTCTTTTAAAATGAATAGTGCAAAAGTACCTTATTAAAAATGAAGCAACAACTCAAGTAAATGTTTTAAATAACGATTTAAGGAAAAATTTACTGACTAAAACAGCAAAAAAAAAATCTCAATAATAAATTGTAAGGAAGTAGAATAACATTTTTTAGAATAATACAAAAAAAAGGCTACCAATATTTTTGACAGTCTCTTTTGTGAAAATTTATTTAATAATACTAAGACTAACCCTTTTTCTCAGCAGCTTTTTTGTTTTCTTTATAACGCATATCTGGCGTTCCATCTTTTTTTGTTTTTACTTCAGGAGCTTTTTTGTTTTCCTTAAAGCGTTTGTCTGGAGTACCATCTTTTTTTACATGCTCAGAGGTTTTAGGAGCAGTGTTAGTAGCAGCTTTAGGTTGTTCTTTAGTAGCTGCTTCTTTTTTAGCTGGAGCCTTTTTTTCGGGTTGTTTAGTTTGACTAAATAGTGTAGTGCTTGTTACAAACAAAGCCACTATTAAAATCCATGTTTTCTTCATATAAAAAGTGTTTTAATAAGCAATACTAAATATTTTTTTAAATATCAAAATGTTAAAGCATTTTAATTTCTCCATATTTTTTTTGAATAATGCAAATAATTGAAAAAAGCTTGTAAAATATTCAATTATTCAAATAGAAAAGCCTACTTTTGCAGCCCGATTTTAAAAACACATCGGAATTTTTATTATGAAATTATTTGTAAAACAATTAAACGCAGATGCACAGGAAGCTTCAGGTGTTGAAGAAATCAACGAAGTTGCTGCGACAACAAACAATCCTGTTGTAGAAGAAACAATAGCTCATGACGATTTTGATTGGAGTATTGACAAACGTAATGTAGCTACTTATTCTAAAGAAGAAAAAGAAAAATACGATAGTGTGTATGAAAACACTTTCGTGAAAATTGAAGATGGAGAAATTTTAAATGGCGATGTAGTAGGTTTAACAAAAACTGATGCTGTTATAAACATTGGTTTTAAAAGCGATGGCTTAATTTCTTTAAATGAATTTCGTGATTTGCCAGGTGTAAAAATTGGCGATTCAATAGAAGTAATGGTTGTTGAGAAAGAAGATAAAAATGGCAACTTGCATTTAAGCCGTAAAAGTGCCAGAATTTTCCGTGCTTGGGAACGTATTATGGAAGTTCACAAAACAGGCGAAGTAGTTAAAGGCTTAGTTACAAGCAAAACAAAAGGTGGTTTAATTGTAGATGTATTTGGCATGGAAACCTTTTTACCAGGGTCTCAAATTGATGTTAAACCAGTTACAGATTATGACCAATTTGTTGGTAAAACAATGGAATTTAAAGTAGTTAAAATAAATGAAACTATTAAGAATGCAGTAGTATCGCACAAAGCTTTAATAGAAAGTGATATAGAAGCACAACGTGCACAAATAATGGGCAAATTAGAAAAAGGACAAGTGTTGGAAGGAACTGTAAAAAATATTACAGACTTTGGTGCATTTATGGATTTAGGTGGTTTAGATGGTTTATTATACATCACAGATATTTCATGGGGTAGAATTTCTCATCCATCAGAAGCATTAAAAATGGATCAAAAAATTAATGTAGTAGTATTAGATTTTGATGATGATAAAAAACGTATTAGTCTTGGTTTAAAACAATTAACACCACACCCTTGGGATGTATTACCTGAAGGCTTAGCAGAAGGAAACATTGTAAAAGGTAAAGTAGTGAATATTGAAGATTATGGTGCTTTCTTAGAAATTCAACCAGGTGTTGAGGGCTTAGTGCATGTAAGCGAAATTACTTGGGCTAATACACCTATCAATGCCAAAGAATTCTTTAAATTAAATGATGAACATGAAGCTAAAGTAGTAACATTAGATAAGGAAAACAGAAAAATGAGTTTATCTATTAAACAAATGACTGAAGATCCTTGGAGTACTATTGAAACGAAATATCCTGCTAATAGCAAACACAAAGGTTTAGTAAAAAATATTACTCCTTATGGCGTATTTGTTGAATTAGAAACAGGTATTGGAGGTATGATTCACATTAGTGATTTAAGTTGGTTAAAACGTTTAAATCACCCAAGCGATTACACCAAAGTTGGTGATGAAATTGATGTAATTGTTTTAAATATTGATAAAGAAAATCGTAAATTACAATTAGGTCATAAACAATTAGAAGAAGACCCTTGGGCTGCATTACAAGAAACATTTGCTATTGGAAGTATTCATGAAGGATTAGTTACTAAAAGAGATGATAAAGGTGCTTTAGTACAACTTCCTTATGGTTTAGAAGGCTTTGCTCCTAATCGTCATACTTTCAAAGAAGATGGTAAACAAGTACAAGCAGAAGAAACGTTACCTTTTGTTGTTATAGAATTTGATGGCAATGAAAAACGCATTTTAGTAAGTCATACTCGTGTTTGGGAACAAGTAAAAGCAGAAGAAGTAGAAGCTGAGAAAAAAGAAGCAAAAGTACAAGCCGAAAAAACTAAAAAAGCGGTAAAAGCTGTACAAGCTAAAGTTGAAAAAACAACTTTAGGCGATTTAGGTGCTTTGGCTGATATTAAAGCTAAAATGGAAAGTGGCGATAACGAAGAAACAAAATAAAAGCCGCTTTTAAAGAAGCCAATTATTTTTATAGAATTAAAATCTCTCTAATTGCAAATTAGAGGGATTTTTTTTGCTCTATTTTGAATTTTTATGAATAACCCAAAAGGAAAAAGATAATTATGTTGCAAATAAGAAAAGTGGTTTAATGTCAATATATCATACCTAATTTAATGAAGGCTAGTATCCCAAAAAGGCTAAATAATATAAAACACTACTAATCAACATATTTAAAACAATATTTAGAAAAAATTTTCGTTTAAGATTATTAAGTAATATTGTTTACACTCCAATTCCTATGTAGAAGCTGACACGACTATGAAAAAAATAATACTTTTTTTGGGGCTTAAAAACAATAAGCCAGCTATACCAAACGAACATTTGATTGTAGAATTTCTATTGGTATTGTTATTCATAATTTTATCTATTCTGCTGCCTTTATTTTCTTCTGCACAATCAGGAAAAGATGGTTCAGTGAGTTACACATCTGCTGGCACTCGCATTTTAAATAGATATACCAATTTGGCAGTTTCGGCAGGCACAGGTTCTACTAATATTATAGTTAATTCTGTAGCAGATTTAAGTGGTGCAAAAAGTTTCACAAATTCTGTAAACCCTTATACAACCAATAGTTTATCGCCTGGCGATTTAATTTTTATTATTCAAGTTCAAGGAGCAAATATTGATACGACAGATAGTGCAACTTATGGCGATATTACAGATTACAATGGAACTGGCAATTATGAATTTAAAACCGTATTAAGCGTTTCTGGCAATCAAATTTTTCTTTGCGACCCACTTACCAATACTTATAATGTTGGCGATAGAAATAGATCGCAAGTGGTAAGGGTACCTCGTTTAACAACATTAGCTCAAAGTGGAGGATCTGCAAATTCACGTACAATTACTGCGATGCCATGGGATGGTACAATTGGTGGTGTATGTGTAATTGAAACTACAGGTAATTTAACATTTGCAAATGGAGCAACCATTCAAGCAAATGCTAAAGGGTTTAGAAAAGGGATAGATCCTAATAAAAATAGTTCTATTACTTCGGGTTTAGGAACAAATAATACAATTTACAGAACTACTATAACAACAAATGATGCTGGCAAAGGTGAAGGAATAGCAGGTAATTCAAGTGATTATGATACATATTTAGCTGGTGCACAAGGAAGAGGAGCACCTGCTAATGCTGGAGGTGGGGGTAATGGGCATAATTGTGGTGGCGGTGGAGGCTCAAATGCTGGTTCTTTAGCAGGATGGAATGGAACAGGTACAAAACCAAGTGGTTATAATTCTGCATGGAATTTAGAAAGTGCAGGTTTTTCTAGCAATGTTTCACCTGGTGGTGGACGTGGTGGTTATTCTTATGGAGAAAACAATGGAAATGCAAATACAAAAGGTCCAGGAAATGCAGCTTGGGGAGGGGATAAACGTAGAAATTATGGTGGTTTGGGAGGAAGACCATTGGATTATAATAGCGATTCAAGAATTTTTATGGGAGGAGGTGGAGGTGCTGGTGATGGCAATGATAATCAAAATGGAGATGGTGGAGATGGCGGAGGAATTGTCTTTTTATTGGTGGGGGGGGCTGTATCTGGTACTGGAACAATAACTGCAAATGGAGATGATGGAGAAAATACTAGGTCTGGGCACATGGATGCACCAGGAGGTGGTGGAGGCGGAGGAGCAATTATTTTATTAAGCAATTCAACTATTACTGGTATAACAATGCAAGCCAATGGAGGAAAAGGCGGAAATCAATTACTTACTGTTGCAGAAAGTGAAGGTCCAGGAGGAGGTGGTGGTGGTGGGTATATTTATACAACTACAACTTCTGTATCAAGAGCAGTAACTGGTGGTAATAGTGGTACTTCAACCTCATCTTCTGTTACTGAGTTCCCTCCCAATGGAGGCACAAGTGGTACAGCAGGTAGTGTAAGTAATACTGCTACATTTATAGATGTTACAGGAAGTTGTTATAGTGGCTATAGCAATAGTGGTGTAGGTTGTGGTTCAGGTTATGTTTCAGTAAATACATCATTTATAAAAAACGGTAATTTTTCGTTACCTATTACAAGTCCTTCGCCTGGAAATACATTTACAGGATCCAATGAAAATACTGCTGGTACACAATACAATTTTACTGGTGGTAGTTTTTATGCTCAGGCAGATTATGCAGGTGGAGGTGCCGATCAACGTTTTGATATAAGAACTGGTAATTACACTTCAGGTAGTATTAATCAAGACCCCTTTCCTGGTGATCCTGTTTTTAATATCCCTGCTTCTAAAACTTGGTTACATCATAATGGAAATGGTTTTAACGGTTCAGGTTCTTATGGCAGAAAACAATTAATATGGTCGCAGAATGTAACGGGGCTTACTGTTGGTAAATCTTACACTTTTTATTTTTATGCATCAAATGTATATAATTCAGGAGCGTCTAATCCGCCATCATTAATTTTACAATTAGATGGTGCAGGAGCATTACCTAATGGTACTGAAGTTTTAGGACCTACTACTTTAGATGAAGTAGCAACCAGTAATGCTCAATCTTTAAGTGGCTGGAAACGGTTTTCTTATTCCTTTGTAGCAAGTGCAACAAGCATTCACTTTAAAATTATAGATGCAACCACAGGCACAACAAGAGATGAGGTTGGTTTAACAGCTATAGGTATTACTTCTTGTGAAACAATATGTGAAGCTCCACAAGCTTATTCTGTAGGAGGAGCAAATACTATAATTAATTCTTATTATCCAGCAATTGCCAATGCACCTGCAGGCTCTACAAGAATACAGTTAGGAGATAAAAGAACAGAAGGTGCAGGAGATAATATACAAGCAGGTGATTTATTATTGGTAATTCAAATGCAAGGGTCAGAAATAAACTCAACTAATACTAATAATTATGGTGCAAACAATGGCACTTATAGAGGTTATACATCTTCTGTTGCAGGAACTTATGAATATGTTTATGCAACAAGCCCTGTAGTTGCTGGTATAGTTTATTTAGCTACACCATTAAAAAAATCTTACATAAACGCTAATGCTACTGGTACTGCAGGACAATATCGTTTTCAAGTAGTTAGAGTACCACAATATACATCTTTAAATATCCCAAGTGGTGCATCTATTACTAATGCTGAATGGGATGGAGCATCAGGAGGAATAATAGCTGCAAATGTATCAGGAACAATGACATTAAATAGTGGTGTTGCAATAGATGCTTCTGCATTAGGATTTAGAGGAGGAGGAGGTAGAAGTTTAACAGGAGGAACTGGAGCTAATACAGATACGCGTACACTTTCATCAAATACTACCAATGGTTCAAAAGGAGAGGGTATTGCAGGAACTCCAAAATATACTCGTTCTATAGCAAATGTATTGGTTGATAATGGTGCAGAAGGCTATCCTAATGGAAGCTATGCACAAGGTGCACCAGGCAATGCAGGTGGTGGTGCTACAGATGGCAGACCTTCTGATAATGATCAAAATACTGGAGGAGGAGGTGGAGGAAATGGAGGTATTGGAGGACGTGGAGGTAGAGCTTGGGCAAACCCTGCACAATATGGTGGATATGGTGGTGGAAAATTTAATGAGGCAGCATCTAATAGATTAGTTTTAGGTGGAGGTGGTGGTGCAGGAACTACTAATAATGGAACTGCAGAGGGTATGGGTTATAGTGTAAATTATCAAAATGGTTTTTACAGTAGTGGTGGTTCTGGCGGAGGAATGATATTTCTTAGAGTTGGTGCAGTAAGTGGTTCTGGGGCAATTAACGCAAATGGTGCTGATGGCTTAGCTGTAGAAAACGATGGTGGTGGTGGTGGTGGTGCAGGAGGTTCTGTATATTTATTTGCAACCAATACTGCTGGCTTGAACAATATTACAGTTAATGCTAAAGGTGGAGCTGGAGGTAATGCTTGGATTTCTACGGCAGATAATGGCATACCAAATGATGGAGACCCTGAACATGGACCTGGTGGAGGAGGAAGTGGCGGAGTAATTTACTCTAACGGGTCTTTAAATGCTGCAAGTTCAGTTGCTGGAGGTGATCCTGGAGTAACTACAACTTCTAATTTGCCCTATGGAGCTTCTAAAGGTAATGATGGAATTAAACTTACTTCTGCCGTAGATGTAATGATTAATGTTGTAAAAGTATTTTGTGATATTGATGATGACGATGATGGCATTGCTGATGTAATTGAAAACGCAAATGGTGGTGCCGATTCTTTTGATGATGCTGATGGCGATGGAATTCCAAATGCATACGACCTAACCCCAGGTTATGGAGTTACAAGTTGGTTAGATATTAACAACGACGGAATAAATGACAATTTTGATGCAGATCAAGATGGTATCATCAATGAATTAGATTTAGATAGTGATAATGACGGTGTTGCAGATGTTGTAGAAAGCTATGGAGTGGATGCAGATGGCGATGGTAAAATTGACAATTTTGTTGATACCAATGGAGATGGATTAAGTGATAATGCAGCTAATACCAATGCTGTTAATGGATTAGGAGCACCTGATTTTGATGGCGATGGCATACCTAATTACTTAGATTTGGATAGCGATAATGATGGCATCCCAGATATTATTGAAGTGGGCGGAATTGATAGTAATAATGATGGTAGAGTTGATAGCTTTAGTGATGATAATTTTAATGGATTAAAAGATAATTTAGAAGGAGTTTCTAATACCTTATTATTATCTGGATCTGATACTAACAATGATGGTGTAGCTAATAGTTGGCCCTTTAAAAATGCAGATAGAACAGGACGACCAAACTTGTATGATTTAGATAGCGATGGCGATGGCATAACAGATGTACAAGAATCAGGATTGATTGGAAGAACTGGAAGTCAAGGAACTGTTGCAACAAATAAAGGAGTAGTAACAGGAACAAGAACCAATGGTTGGGCTAATTCAGTGATTGGTTTAGCCTCTTTAAACCTTAGAAATACGGATAGTAGAGGACCAGCAGATTATTTAGATATAGATAGTGATGATGATGGTATAACTGATAATGTGGAAGCACAATCTACATCTGGATATAAAACCCCTACAGATGTAGATTCTGATGATGATGGCATTCAAGATGTTTATGAATTAGTTGTAGATATTGGTGTGTATGGAAGTGATGCTCTTACTCCATTTGATAAAGATAGTGATGGTACACCTGATTACAGAGATTCTGATACTGATAATGATGGAGCACCTGATTATATAGAAGGTACAGGTTCTGCTTTATATGGAGTTGCATACTATACTTTAAATTTTACAGATACAGACGGTGATGGATTAGTAGATCAATGGGATATTATTAATATCAATACTTTAAATTCTGGTAATTATTATAGAAATGTAACACATAGCGATATGGGACCTTTAGGTAACTTAGATGGACCTTCTCCTTCAGGAGCTTCTCCTAAATTACCAAAACATACATGGGCTGCTTCTGCAGATAGAGACTGGCGTAGTAATTCAATTCTACCTCTAAATATTATAAATTTTGCAGTGAGTTATAACGCACCAAATGCAATGATAAAATGGGAGGCAAAAAATGAGTTACAAACAGATTATTATGATGTAGAATTTAGTTTAAATGGTAGCGAGTTTAATAAAATAATTTCAGTTCCTGCCAAAAATACTGGCTCTGCTATTTATCAACAGTATCATAATTTAAGTAACTATAATCAAACTGTATTTTATTATAGAATTAAACAAATGGATAAAGATGGCAGAACTTATTATACTGAAATTGCTACTATAAGATTAACTAAAAATAACGAAGTAAAAGTTTCGCCTAATCCGTTTAAAAATTATTTCAACGTAAATTATACAAGTGCTTTAAATGATAAACTTTTATTAACACTTGTAGGCGTAGATGGAAAAGTTATTACAACTAAACAAGTAGATGTAATGAAAGGCAACAATAGCATTCCAGTAAATGATTTAGGAAATTTACCTCATGGTATTTACATTTTAAGAATACAAAATTCAACTAATAATGTAACAACCATTAAATTGGAAAAAGAATAAAAAAATCAATAGATTGAAACTTTAATAAGTTATAACTTTTACGTCAGCTTCTTGGTTCTTTACAGTTACAATAAAAATTTTATTGTACACCGTTTCTTCTAAAGTTGTAAACTTATTTTGTTTAATAAGCAAATTAACCAAAGCAGGAGTAGTGTTGTTATGCCCTGCAATAACAATAGTTTTATGTTGTTTTAATAACAACGAATCAGCAAAGGAATTTAGTTTTGTATAGTCGTACATTACAATTTCTTTGCTGAATTTTTTTGCTAATGGAGTAACAGTGCTTTTAGTTCTTATAAAATTGGTTGAGTATATTTCATCTGGTTTATAATCCTTCAATACGGTAACTAAATTTTCTGCTCTTTGTAAACCAGATTTAGATAAATTGGGATTAGCATTCATCATTGTAGCACCTTGCATAGTAGTATCTTTTTCTGCATGACGAATTAGTATAAAAGTTGTTTGAGCTTGCATTTTATACATTAAAAATAAGGATAGAATAATTAGGATAATTTTTTTCATTGTTGTTAGAAAAGTTTTATTGTAAAATAGATATGTATTGCTTTTTAAAAACTTCTATGTCAAAATTATTTTTTGCATACAGCATATTTTGTTCACTAATAGTAGCAAGTAAATCTCTGTTGTTGTTTAATTGTACAATAAAGTTATACATTTCATCTACAACTAATTTTTCATTATTAAAGCCTGATAAAATAAAACCGTTAGTGCTATTTTTTATATGTACAGGCAAATCGCCAACAGGTGTTGCTATAATGGCACAACCATAAGCCATAGCTTCCATTACTACAACAGGAAAACCTTCTGTATCTGAAGTTATCAATAAAATATGGGCTGCTTTGTACAGTTTTGCAAGTTCATTTTCATCTGTAATATTTCCTTTTAAATTACAATATTGCTTCAAAGATTCAGGAATTGCATTTGCAACATCACCAGCAAGTGTAAAAGATATTCTCTCAAATTTTTCTTGTATATTTTTAGCAATTTCAGCCACTAAATATACTCGCTTTTCAGGAGTGCCTCTGCCTACATAAAGTATGTTTAAATTGGCTGTACAATCTTTTTTTGATGTTAGCGTAGGTAAATAAATTCCATTGGATATGTAAGTAATATTTTCATTAAATTTTTCAGGAACACCTAATTTTTTATACTGTCTTAAATGATTTTCTATTCTTACTTTACTTATCATAATTGTTTGATGGATAAAAGGAATAAAAGGAATTCTTATCCATGAAAAACTATTAAAAGAATGAATTAATTCTACTTGTTTAAAATTGTTTTTTATCCATGGACTTATTTTGTAAGCAAAATTACATTGCCCATTAAATAAAATAGGGGCTTGTGTTTCGTGGTTTATATAGCCTGTAATTATTCCACGATAAATGAAATTTAAACAATACAACCACTTGTTATCGGTATAGCAGGAAATATTTTTTATTACGCAATTACTTTTCTCGAAATCTTTTAAAAAAGCAGAATCAGTCGATTTTTTTGTAAAGAAAATAATGCAATCTTCATTACCTGCAACTTGTGCAATTAGTGCATGAACTTTTTCTGCTCCTCCTGTATGGTAAAAAGGAAAAAAGAAATATATTTTATAAGATTTTTTTAATGGTTTGAATTTTGCAATAACGCTGCCTGTTACAATAAATGGAAAAATAAAAATGTTCTCTATTTTTCTTTTAATTATGTAGTAATTGTATTTCAAAATCTAAGCAGTTTTTTTATTTCCTTTCCTATACCCATTAAAAAATTACAGCCTAAAGTAAATAAAAGTTTTGTTTCAAAAACACTCCACTTTGCTTTTTTAATTCTGTGCCATAAAAATTTTCTTTTAGCAGTAGCTATTGTAAAAAATGAATTTTTTTTTCTGTGCACATTCCCTGTTACAGATTGTTGGTGCACACGATACAATAATAATGGTTCGTTTATTTTTTCAATTACAAAATTATCTGCTAATAGTTGCAACCATAAATCATAATCTTCAATATGTTTTTGATAAGTGTTGTACTTATAGTTTTTAATAATACTACTTCTTATCATAACACTTGGATGAGCAATACAACATTCCCAGAGCATTGCTTTTTTTATGGCTTCTTTTGTAATAGTTTTTCTATCTAAATTCCAAAAGCCTGTTGCTTCATTTTTTGCATTAATAAACTGTATAGTACTTGCTAACACTGCTGTTGAGAGATTTTGCTCCAACCAATTTATTTGCTTTTCTATTCTTTCAGGCAAGCAAATATCATCTGCATCTATGCGTGCAATATATTTTCCTTTTGCTATTTCAAACCCTTTGTTAAGTGAGTAAATTAAACCTTTATTGCCATCGTTTTGTATGTTTTTTATTCTGCTATCAGTATAACTGTTTATTATTTCAAAAGTTCTATCAGTAGAACCATCATTAATTATGAGTAACTCAAAATGGGTAAAGGTTTGTTGCAATAAACTATCAATAGTTTGTTGTAAATATGCTTCACAATTATAGGCAGGTAATATAATACTAACTAATGGTTGCACTGTACTAAAACTATTGATTTTAAAATTAAAAAGCTATCAGCATTCTTGAACTGATAGCTTTTGTAAAATAAAAATTAATTAAACTTTTTTACTCCTTTTCTTCCATTCAAAAAATAAAGTTGTTGCAATTAAAAGGTAAATTAAAATGGTAGAAATGCTTGTAAGTTTCCAACCTAAAATATGACTCTTAGGTTCAAACTTAAATACAATTTCATGCTCACCAGCAGGAATTGGCATACCTCTTAAAACATAATTTACTTTTGCATAAGGCGTTAATTTTCCATCTATATAAACATTCCAGCCTTTATCGTAATATATTTCACTAAACACTGCAAACTGTGTAGAGGCTGCTTTACTTTTATAAGTAACAACATCATTATCGTTTTTAATTAATGAAATGGTAGCAGCGGAATCGTAAGTGAATTTTGTATGGGCAATAGCATCAAAATTTTTACCTATAACTGCAGAGTCTTTTACATCAAGGGCTGTAAGTGCATTCATTTCATCATTAGGTGTTGCAACTTCTCTTAAACCTTTTATAAACCAAACTGGTCCACAAGCATTATTGTTTACTTCTACTTGCTCTGCACTACTTGTGCCATGAATGATATATTTTGTGTTGAGCATATCCAAAACAGGTTTACAGTTTGGATAATTGTACAATTGTTTTTCTGCTAAATCCTGATAAATACTAAGTTTTGCAGGATGATAACCACCAATTGATTTATGATAATAGGCAGATCTTGCACCATAATTTATAGCAGCTTGTGCTCCATTGCTTACATCAAAAACCCTATAATCCGATTTGTCTTGTAATATAAATTTATCGGCAGGCGTAGGCACAAAACTTGTTTCATATTCTTCTTTATCCAAGTAATTATCATTGTTTAAATAAATAGTGTCAATTACCATAATATCTACAAATGCAAAAACCCCAATGATGGAAACAAACAACCAGTCTTTAATTTTATTTTTTATGATAAGCCAAATGCTTATTGTAGCAACTGCTACAAAGAATAAGGAACGTAAAATATCTCCCATAAAAAGGCTTCTTCTATCTTCAATTAATCCATTTACCATTTTTTTACCAGCATCAAGAAATACAGCTTTTGTATCGTTATCTGGAATATTGTTGATAGATTGCATTAGGTTTTTATCTGCTTCGCCTCTGTAATCAAAACTAAAATACATAATTAGCAATAACACAAAAAAGCCAGCAGTAATCAATAAACTCTTTTTAAATTTTGGAAATAAAATGGCTTTATCTTTTGTAGCAAATATTTTTTGCAAAGCCAATACAGCCATAATGTTTAATAAAAAGGTAGGAACAACCAGTATCATACTGGGTGCTCTAAATTTATTATAC
Source organism: Chitinophagales bacterium (assembly GCA_026931905.1). Taxonomy (GTDB): domain Bacteria; phylum Bacteroidota; class Bacteroidia; order Chitinophagales; family Chitinophagaceae; genus UBA1930. Next base: position 2,114 of record JAIXLB010000036.1, on the reverse strand, counting down.
ATAGGTAGGTGGTTAAATAAAAAGTTGTTGAAACTTTCAAAATAACTTCCCCAACTCATCATAATAGTCAATATACAAGTTGCTAAAATCCACCATTTATGTTTGCTATCTAATAGCACAAAACCAACAATAGCTAAAAAGAAAATAATAGCTCCAACATAAGGTGGTCCTGAAGTTCCTCCAATTCCCCCCCAATAAAAACTTAATGCACTTTGTAATTGTCTGCCAACTTGAGGGTTCATTTCTTGCAAAGCTGCTACAGCTTTTGATTTATCTTCAGCAACTTCCATTTTGTTGCTGCCTCCATACATTCTTGGTATAAACATTACCAAAGGTTCTGTTTTATAAACACTATAACTAAAGGCATAATCTTTGGTTAATCCTTCTTTGGTGGTATTGCTTTTTTCATTGGCTAATTGCGAACCTCCACGAATAGATTCTTTTGTGTATTCATTATCTGGCATTAGTGCAACTGCATTTTGTAAAGCACCTATTGCTACTGCTCCTAAAGAAAATAATGCAGCATAAATTAAGTGTTTATATTCTTTATTTTTTATCCAATGTATCGCAAAAGAAATACTCATAATGGCAATAATTAACATACCATAATAAGTAATTTGATAGTGTTTTTGGGCTAATAAAACAGCAGTAAACAGAGCTGTAAAAGTTGCTCCCCACCAATATTTTTTATCAAAAATTAAAAGCAAACCAGCTAATAAACCAGGCAAAACTGCCAATGAAAGCATTTTGGTATCGTGCCCTTCTGCTACTATAACTGCATTATAAGTGGCATAAGCATAGCACAACGAAACTGCTGCACCAATCCATGAGTTAGTTTTTAATACCTGTGATAAAAAATAAAAACAAATACTTGCTAAAAAGAAAAACAAAAATGGTTTTGGAATATTTAATGAAATAATATTCATGAAATAATAGGGTAGAGCATTATTTGCCCAACCTTTAATCATATAGCCTGGCATACCACTAAACATACCATTGGTCCATAAAGGGACTTTACCAGTAGCTTCAAAAACATGTTCTTGATTTTGAGCCATAGATTTCCATTGTGTAATATCTGCCTGTTGTAAAACTTTTCCTTCTAAGGCTGGTTTGCAGTACACCAATGCAACTACTAAAAAAATTGCAATAGCAAAAACATGAGGTAAAATTTGTTTCCAATTAATTTGCTTCATTAAATATTATTTTTGTTGGGGCAAATTAATGCTATTTTTCAAACCAAAATAAAAATATGCGTTGGCTTTTATTTATTAGTAGAGTTGCTTTAATATGTAATGTATGTTATGTACTATCTGTAATTGGTAGATATGTAAATGTAGAACAACTGCCCAGTGGTGTTGTAAGCACCTTAGTAATATTAGGTTTTTTGGCAGTTTTTATTAATGCTTTTGTAAGTTTATTTTGGATTATATCACTTGTGTTTCGTAAAAAAATTATTTCTATTACTCTTGGAATAATTAATGTGTTGTTTTTGATTTTTCAATTATTGAATAGTTTTTATCTTGAATTATAGAGGCTCAAGCTGCTTTAAAATTTTTACTACAACTTTATCAATAGGCAATGAAACATCGTCTATTTGTAATTCATTAAAATTCATAAAACGAAAACTTTCGGCTTGCCCATTTTTATCAGCAATTTGCTCTGTTGTAAAATCAAATTTTTTGGTAGAAGTTTTTAGTTCTGATAAATCTATTGAGTGAACAAAATAATAAATAGAAATAATTTGATCTGTAGTTGTAAACGCTGAAACCTGACAAAAATCTGTTGTATAAATATGTTTACCTACACTAATGTTTAGCCCTGTTTCTTCTTTAAATTCTCTTATCAAACAATCTTTTGTTCCTTCGCCAAATTCAAGCCCACCACCTGGAAATTTTGTAAAAAATCCGCCTTTAATAAATTCATCACTCAATAAAATCCTGTTTAAGTCATCTATTAATACACCATAAACACGAATATTAAATCTATTCATCAGAAAATGTTTTTTTGAACAACTAAAAATAAATCCTAAGCATTAAAAAACTAAATTAACCCCCAATCAAAAACTATAAAAAAATAATTGCTTAAAATTAATTATTTGAGCTACTTATTTTAAG
>JAIXLB010000046.1 GCA_026931905.1 Chitinophagales bacterium | reverse complement strand
TTTAATATTAGTATGGTAATGCGTGCAATAACTTGTTGTTTTTCTTCATCTCACTTTCTTTTTTTTATAAACGTTTATAACACTTTTATTCATAAAACTTTTATACTTAATCCATACTACAAAAAATTAGTTATTGCTATTGCTATTATATATACATTTGCATTTCATAACTGAACAAAATGTTTATGCCTAAGTTATTAATATCTATGCCTGGTGGCAGTGAATGGATTTTTATTGTTTTAGCAGTTTTAATTCTTTTTGGAGGAAGAAAAATACCTGAATTTATGCGTGGACTTGGTAAGGGTATTCGTGAATTTAACGATGCTAAAAACAATGTAAAAAAAGAAATTGAAGACGGTATGAATGAAAAAGATAAAACTAATTTACCCTCTTCTAATAAATAATTCTATCTTTCTTTTTTAAATCCTGAACCTCTATTTTCTTGCTTCTTTCAAAGGTTATATTCTTTGTAAGGTGTAATTATACAACTTAAATGTTTGCATTTACTTGTACACTTTATTAAATTATGTTGTGCTAAAACCATTCGTTTATCAAAATTTTAACAGCACTTATTTTATTTAATATTTATTGATTTTCATAGGCTTATCTATCCTCCTAATCTGTATTTGTAACTCTTTAAATATTATTAAGGGTTACATAAACGTCTTTTTGGGCATTAAACAATACTTTTGCCCCCCTTTTATAAAGTTCATTGCTTTTTAATTATAGCTTTTATAAGAGTTTTTTAAAGGAAAAGTTCAGCCACACTAACCAATTTTATTTAAAATTAAAAAGGAGATTTTGATTATGCAGTGGTTTCTTAATATTATCGGTTATCCAAAAAACACACAAAAAACTTCCATAGTATTGGTAAGCCTTATTGTGTTGGGTATTGGTGCAGCCTCATTTACACAAGATAGAGAAAATTTAAAAGGTCGTGGTTATTATTTTTTAAATGATACTACTCAATCGTATTCTTTAATAAATGAATTAGCTCCTAAAAATAATTTTTCATTTTATCAGCTAAATCCTATTCATGTGGGATTAAATCCTTTAGCTATTGGGTTTACAGAGCAATATGAAAACAAACAAGCTAAATGGTACGAAAAAATGAAAATTTGGGGTAAGCCTTATTTTGATTTGTACGATCAAGTTTTACCTCAATATGGTATTCCTAAAGAATTAAAATATTTAAGTGTTATTGAAAGTAGTTTAAACCCTGCAACTATTTCAAGTGCTGGAGCTGTGGGTCCTTGGCAGTTAATGAATGACGAAGCTAAACGATATAATTTGAGGGTAACTAAATATAGCGATGAAAGAAAGGACTTTTATAAGAGTACACATGCTGCTTGTAAATTAATTAATGAGTTGTACAACACTTATGGAGATTGGCTTTTAGTAATTGCTGCTTACAATGGTGGGGTAGGAAGAGTAAATCAAGCCATCAAAAAAAGTGGCAGTAAAAACTTTTGGAACTTGCAATATTATTTACCTTTAGAAACACGCAATCATGTAAAAAAATATATTGCTACACATTATATTTTTGAAGGAACAGGAGGATGGACAACTATGACTGCAGAAGAATCTAATAAATACATGGCATCGTTGGCAATGAGTGAAAATTTGTCAACAAAATTATCAGATGAGGAACTGAATAATACTGTTACGATAGAAGTAGGTGGTAGGTTTTTATCTGTTGTAATTGCAAATAATTTATTGTTGGATATAGATCAATTTAACAAATGGAATCCAAGGTTTGATAAAACACTTTCTGAAGGTAAAAAATATTCTATGCGAATTTCTAAAGATAAACTTTCAGTTTTTGAGGCTAAGAAAAGTCAAATTTTATTAGAAAGCATGAAGGTGCTTTTAAATGACGATGCTTTAGCAACCACTACTAAATAGTTGCTCTTTTGTTTTTTATTTTACTTTAAAGCTTGGTCTAAATCGTTTAAAATATCATTACAATTTTCAATGCCCACACTCATTCTTATTAAGCCATCTGTAATACCATATTTTAATCTATCTTCTTTAGGTACACTGTAATGAGTCATACTTGCTGGATGGGAAATTAAAGTATCCACAGTTCCTAATGAAACTGCTCTGGTACACATTTGTAGGTTATCAATAAATTTTTTTCCTCCAATTAAACCGTCTTTTAGTTCAAAACTCATTACGGCACCTGGGTGCTTCATTTGTTTTAAACAAATAGCATAATCAGGGTGTGTTTTTAAACCTGTATAATTCACTTTTTTAATAGCTGTATGTTGTTCTAAAAATGTTGCAACTTTCATGGCATTTTCACAGTGTCGTTCCATTCTTAACTCAAGTGTTTTCATGCCATTGCTTAATAAAAAAGCATCAAAAGCACTTGCATTTCCTCCTAACAAAACATACCATTTCCAAACATTGGTATTCATTTGTTCTACATTTTTACCCAATAAAACTCCTCCTATTGCTGTGCCATGACCATTTAAAAATTTAGTGGTGCTGTGCATTACAAAATCAACTCCATATTTAAAAGGTTGTTGCAAATAAGGCGTTGCAAAAGTGTTATCTACAGTTACTATACAATCAAATTGTTTTGCAATTTTTGTTATAGCTTCAATATCTACACACTGCATTGTAGGATTGGCAGGGGTTTCAATGTGTACTAATTTTATTGTAGAATTTTTCTTTATAGTTTCTGTTACAATATTCAAATCTCTCAGGTCGGCAATAATAATTTTAATGCCTGCATTGGCTAATACTTTATATAATAATTCGTAAGTACCACCATACAAAGAATAATGAGATAAAACTGCATCGCCACTTTTTAAATTACTTAAAAACATAGTTGTCATTGCAGCTTGCCCACTTGAATGTAACAATGCTTTTAACTGCAAATTGTTTCCTGATTCGTCTTTCAGCCCAAAAGATTCTAAGGCAGCTATTGTTTCTTCTGCAGCTTTAAATGTAGGATTTCCCCAGCGTGTATAAATTTGGGTTTTATCACTTCCTTCAAAGCGTTCCATACCTTGTTGTGCTGAATCAAAAACAAAAGTTGATGTAGCATAAATAGGTGTAAGATGGGCATAAGAGTCATTGTTGTTGTGAGCTGTGTGTATTGCAATAGAGCTTATACCTGTTAAAGAGAATTTATTTTTCATGAAAAAAAGTTATTAGTTATTGTAATAAACTGTCTAATTTTTTATGATACAATTCAAAGTTATTAATGTCGTTATGCGATGCTCCTTGAATATTTATAAGCTCATCTTTTGGTTGCAAACCTCCTTTCAATCTTTTTGTATTGCTATTAGGAATAACCCAATCATTGCTTCCTTGAAAAATGGTTATGGGTGCATTTATGTTTTTTAGATAATTAATTGTAGGTAATTTAAAATGAATCATTCTTCCTACAGGATACATAAAGCAATATCTTCTAAACAAAGATGTAATGCTGCTGTAAGGCGTTTCTAAAATTAAATGTTTGCAATTTTTTCTACTTGAAATATAGGCTGCAACTCCTGTACCTAAACTTTTTCCATACACAATTATTTGTGCATCTTTAAATTTTGCTTGAGCCATTTTATATACTTCTAATGCTTCTTGCTGTAAAATATTTTCTGTTAATTCTCCTGTACTTTTTCCAAATGTTGGATAGTCTGGCATCCAAACTTCATAACCATGTTTTGTAAAGTTTTCAGCAAAGGGTGCATATCTATTTATATTTTCCCTATTGCCATGAAAGTAAAGCACAACGCCCTTTACAGCGTTTGAATCTTTTGGGAAAAATTGAATTAAATTAAAAGTTGTACTGCTATCATACACAATATTTACTTCTTGAAAAGGAGAAGAAAAGTTGTATTTATAATTGCTATCCAATGATACAGGATGAAACAACAATTTATTTTGAAAGAAATAAATGATTAAACCAATACCGCAATAAAACAGTATAAAAATTTTTATCCAGCGAACTATTTTTTTGTAATTGATAGGCATTAAAATGTAATTGAATTTTTTTAACTCATTCTGCAAAAACGACTATACAGTTTTTCATATAAAGGAATGATGTTGTGCAAATCGAATTTGCAAGCTTGTTCATAAGCTGCTTCTTTCATTTGCTTTAACTTTTTATCGTCTTGCAAAATTTTAATTGCATCATTAGCCATTGTAGTAACATCGCCAACATTTGCTAAAAAACCAGTTTGGTTATGTATATTAATTTCTGGCAAACCACCAGCATTGGTGCTTATAACAATGGTTTTTGCAGCCATTGCTTCTAAGGCTGCCAAGCCAAAACTTTCGTATTCGCTGGGTAACAAAAACACATCACTAACAGCAAGAATTTCTTCCATTTGATCTTGCTTACCTACAAACCTTACATCATTTTCTAAATTCAAAGTTCTTACTTCTTCTTCTATGGGAGGTCTTTCTGGACCATCGCCTACCATTAATAATTTTGCAGGTATTTTTTTTCTTACTTCAGCAAATATTTTTACCACATCATCTACACGTTTTACTTTTCTAAAATTACTTGCATGAACAAAAACTTTTTCATTATTGGGTGCTATAACTTTTTTAAAAGCATCAATTGGTTTTTTACTAAATCTTTCTATAGATACAAAGTTGGTAATTACCTCTATCGTTTTACTAATATTAAAATGCTTTAGTGTTTCGCTTTTTAAATTTTCGCTTACAGCAGTAATAGCATCGCTTTCATTAATTGAAAAAGTTACAACAGGTTCATAGGTTTTATCTCTGCCAACCAATGTAATATCTGTGCCATGTAATGTTGTAATAACAGGCACATTACGACCAGTGTTTTTAAAAACAATTTGCTTTGCCATAAATGCAGCACTTGCATGAGGTATGGCATAATGTACATGCAATAAATCTAAATCGTAGTTCATAATTACATCAACCATTGTGCTGGATAAAGCAATTTCGTAAGGAGGATAATCGAATAAAGGATAAACAGGAACTTGCACTTCATGATAAAAAATATTAGCATTAAAAATATTAAGCCTTACCGGTTGTTGATAAGTAATAAAATGCACTTGATGATTTTTATCAGCTAAGGCTTTGCCTAATTCAGTAGCTAAAACGCCGCTTCCTCCAAATGTGGGATAACAAACTATTCCTATACGCATGTAATAAAATATTTACTGCTTAAAATAAAAGAATGTGAAGGTAAACTTATGTTGTATAAGTTTGGTAAGTTTTATACTTTAATATAAATTTTCTTCTTATCTAATAAATACACAATGAGCCAATAAAAAATAATCATACTTATTGCATATACCAAAGAGCCTACTCTTAAATCGGTTGAAATATTTTTACAAATATGTTCGTAAAACCAGCCTAATGCAGATAAATAAATGGGGTTTCCATTTTCATCTACATGATCTTTAATTCTAAATAATGTTAATAATCTTGGTAAAAAACCACTTAATACAAAAATAAACAGAGGGTTTTTCCCAAAAGCATCAAAGAACTTGCTCCATGCACTTTTTGCATTTTTAAATTCTAAAACATAAATCATTACACCAATAGTAACAATGGCAAGCCCAGTAGTATAAACAGTATAACTGCTGCTCCATATTTTTTTGTTAATAGGAAAAACTAAATCCCAACAATACCCAGCAGCCATAAACAAAATACCAGCAACAAATAAATTGCTTAGCATTTCGAAATTTTTCCCTTTTTGTTGAATATAAAATCCTACCAAATAACCCAATAACACCTGTGCAATGGCAGCAATGGTACTTGCTAATCCTTCATAATCGAAATGATAGACTACTCCATCAATTTTATCTATATGCAGCATGTGGTATTTTTGAAGAATTGCAATATCTACATCTCTACCAAAATAACCTGTAATAGAAAAAGGGTCTTGAGGATTGCCTGCTAATAAACAAATAATCCAGTAAGCCAATAATATAAATACTATTGCAACAAATGTTCCTTTTGGTTTAAAAAAATAAACAATTAAAGAGGCTATAAAATAGCAAATAGCAATTCGCTGCAAAACGCCTAAAAGTCTTACTCCATCTTCAAAAGAACTTCCATCTGAATTGGTGTGCATGAACGCCCATTTTTTAAAAACCAATTCATTGCCACTCCATTGAAAAAAAGGACTCCAATTAAGAAAAAGCCCAATTGCAAAAATTAAAATGCTACGTTTAATAATTTTTTGTAAAAAATATTTCGTTCCTTTTTGTTCAAACTTAGGCATTACAAAAGCCATAGCATTACCAACTGCAAAAAGAAAAAAAGGAAAAACTAAATCGGTAGGTGTACAACCATTCCATGCAGCATGTTCTAAAGGCGAAAAAATATGACTCCATGAACCAGGGTTATTTACCAAAATCATTAATGCTACTGTAGCTCCTCTAAAAACATCTAAAGAATAATAACGTTGTTGCTGCATAGCATATATATTTTACTGCTTAAAATTACTAAACGAATGTAAGTATTTTGAAAAGAATTTTTTAAAAGAAAAAGAGGCTGTTTCAAAACTTGAAACAGCCTCTTTAATAAACTAAGAAAGTATGTTGTGCTAATTTTTAGTTTGCATCATTACGCTCACTAACATAAGTAAACACATCATCAATTGTGTATCTTCCTGCACTTGCAGTAAACTTAACAGTAAATGCAGGTGTTGGAGAGTAAGATAATGTTTGAGGTGCAAACTTATTTGCTGTACCTACTAAAGTTCCATAATTAGGATTAGCAATAGAACCTCCCGAAACTGAACAAACATTAGTACAACTGCCTGTTGCATTATCAAACCTGTAACCCAAACCACTCATATTGGCAGCACCACCAGATGCTAAATTTGTAATAATATAGTAAAAATTACCATAGTTTTGATCTAACATAACAACAGTATTATCATCATCTGTTAGTAACTCTACATATTTAGGATATCTACCTGTATAAACACCTTGAGCATCTGTAAACTTACCAGTTATCATATAAATACCATCATAATTATTTACTTTTTGAAATAAATAAATAGCACTACTTTGATTAGCACTTACATCGCCAAAAGAAGAGTTGGTAATTTTAAGTGGAATAGCAAAAGGTTGTGCTAATGGTAATGTGTTTTTTAGTTTAATTTTTACCGAACCAGATTTTTGCCCTTGAGGTATTGTAACTGAAGTAGGAATACTCCAAACATCTACAGCAGCAGGTTGTGTTACATCTACTCCCCAATTTGCAGAAAAGTCGCCTTCTGCATTAAAATCTGTTAATAAAGTATTATCTACTGCTAAAGAAACAACTATATCTTGTGGTGCATTTTCACCACCTAAATAACTTACTTTTACATCTAAATAAGCAGTATCAGGAGATGGAAAACATTTAACAGTTCTGTTGTAAACATTATATTTTCCACCAGCATTGTAGCCTGAAGCATCTACAGCTCCAAGCCCTTGGTCTATCCATAAACCAACAATTGGTTTAGCTCCACTAACATTGGGAGACTCTGTTTTTTTCAGGCATGATGTTAAGTTGAACATTAACAACAATGCACCTCCAAAAAACATTATTCTTTTTATTGTGTAGTTCATATTTTTAATTTTAATTATGAAATATTAATGATTTAAGTTTCCACAAATAGTTACTGTCCCCAAAATATTTTATCGCTAAATATATTTACAGTAGGTACATTATCTGAATTATAAGAGAACTCGGATACAGGGTATTGAATTCTTTTTGGTAATTTATCTGCTGCTGTAGCAGTTGATTGCGTAGAAGCAAATGATAAAATACCATTGTTTGAACCATTAACTATTGCAGGATAACCAGTTCTTCTGTATTCATTCCAGCCTTCATTAGAGTTAATCATATTTAAAGCAATATATTTTTGGGTAATAATAGCTTCTATTTGCTGAGGCGTAGTTAATGCTAAATCATAAGCTACTAAATAACTGGTAGCATTTGCTGTTTTATACGCTGCAAAACTTGTTGCTGCATTATAACCTGTTGCTACTGTACCATTAGGTAATTTGAATAAATAGTTGAATGATGCAGTAACACCACTTTCAAATAATGCTTTTGCAGTTGCAGAAACTCCTGAGCCTGTTAATGGAATACCTCTTACGGTTGCTTCTGCTTGCAAGAAGTAGCTTTCTGCAGCAGTCATTAAAGGTTGTGCCATGTCTGGTCCTTTCATTACACCAATATTGCTTCCTACTGATGTTAATGCTGTTGAGGCTCCAAAAGTACTGCAATACCAGTTGCTTGTATTACCATTAGAAGAACCTCCAGAAGTGATGTTTCCTAATTGACTAACGCCTGTTGTAGGATAGTTATAAAATATAGCTTTACCTCTATCCTGGTCGATTAATTTTTGACCATCATAAAATGCAAATATGAACTTTGTAGGTACCCAACTTCTATTTCCTTTACCACCAGAATAAGTAGCCACCCAAGTGTTAAATTCAGGATTTACTTGTGTACCGCTTGAGGCTGTACTTCTTGAGTAACCAGGGTTTATGGTAGCATCTACTGTTAAAAATCCTGCTGCATCAAAAGATGAACTTGGCATTGTAACAGAGCCACTATTTGCTTTAATAATTAAGCGTAGTTTTAAAGTATTAGCTAATTTTTTCCAAAGAGTGCTATTGGCTGCAACAGTTGTAGCTGCTTGGCAAAAAAGTGGATCTTTACCAACACTCATTGCTAATGCAGAACTTGGTGCATTATTAATATATGAAATAGCAGTATCCAACATATTTGATAGCTTAGGATAAATAGTTTTTGCATCATCATATGAAGGCGTTAAGTTGGCTACTCCTTTTAAGGCATTGGTAAAAGGAATATTATTATAAGTATCTACCAACATTTGATAGTTATATACTTGTAACACAAGGGCAGCAGCACGATAGTAAGAATAATAAGCTCTATTGCCTTCTGTTGAATTTAATACATATTGCAAATCATTCAACACATCGTAAGAGGCTGACCATAAACCTGAATAATCGCTTGAGCTAAAGGTGTAAGAAAAGTTGTTTCCAAATCCACCATAACCATAAGCATTTGCCATATAACCACCTAACTGAGCTCCATAGCTATTGTAAGTGTTTATAACACCTGCTGTATAAACAATTGATTGAGGTAAAACTAATTCTGGAGTACTCGAGGTTGCAGTATTAGGGTTAGTGTTTATATCTAAGTACTTTTTACAAGAAGTACCCAGAAACACTATTGCTGCTAATATTATTGATATTTTTTTCATGTTCGTAATCATTTAAAAGGTTAAAGTTATAGTTGCTCCATAATAACGAGATGGAGGAGCTGATGACATACCAGTTAAACCAATACCATTACTATCGTTACCTGCATCGCTGTATTCAGGATCTGTATATACATTGGATTTAGGTAACCATAAAAACAAATTACGACCTTGAAGGCTAATAGTTGCCCCTTTGATAGCTTTTGTTTTTTGTAATAATTTACTTGGTACATCGTAAGAAATACTTAACTGGCGTAATTTCCAGAAAGAACCATCTGTTACATAATTAGAGTGTACGCCTCTGTTGTATGTTCCATCATTATCTGCCCAGAAACCATCATTAGCATTGTTTACAACTACATTGGTATTTGCAATATATGTTCCTGGATGTGCTGGATCTTCATATACTGAATTAGGGAACACAAATGGTTTACGATCGTACATAGCTGTTCTTATACCTACACCAGACCAATCTACACTTTGACCCAATGAGTTATAAATCATATTACCACCTCTGTATTCAAATAGTGTATATAATTTGAACTGTTTGTATCTTACAGAAATATCAAAACTTATACGATCTTTAACTGCTCCGTTTCCTAATACTTTGATGGTATTATCAAATTTAGGACGACCTGTAACAGCATCAACAATTACTCTTCCTTGAGGATCTCTCATATAATCTGTACCCATAATTACTGGGAAAACATTATTTGCTATTGCATAAGAGCCTGCACCACTGCTATAAGTAGCTATTGCTAATTTAGGTAATGTAGAGTTAATAGATAATACTTGGTTGTTGTTATAAGTGTATGTAGCACCAACATTTACAGTCCAATCTTTCTTTTTAATAGGGGTTAAAGAAATTCTTGTTTCTACACCCGTATTTTGAGTTTCTCCAGTGTTAAATAAATAACTTGTGAAGCCAGTTGTAGAAGAAAGAGTTACTGGAACAGTTTGTCCTGTTGTTTTTGTTTTATACCAAGTAACACTTGCATCTAAGTAGTTTTTAAATATACTAAAGTCAATACCAACTTCACCTCCTTTTGTAAACTCAGGATGTAAATTAGGATCTACCACTCTGTTGCCAACAGTCATACCTGCTGATCCAGCGTAAGGATAACCATTTGCTTGGCTATAAGTAGTATTTAAAGCGTAAGCACCAATATTTACGTTACCTACTTTAGAAATACCACCTCTAATTTTTAAATAATCCAACCATTTGATGTCTTGTAATGCCTTAATTGCATCTGTTGCAACAAAAGATACATCAATAGAAGGATAGAAGAAAGACCAACTACCAGGATCAAGCACAGAAACCCAATCGTTTCTACCTGTTACGTGAACAAACAAATAGTTTTTATATCCCATTTTAAAATCTGCATAAATAGCTTGTCTGCGACTTTGTCCTTCTGAGTTAGAAGCAACGGGTGGGTTTAAAGAATTGGATAAATTAAATAAACCAGGTGTTACTAAACCAGATATAGAAGCAGCATTAGATTTAGAAGTGTTTTGACGTAAGCCTGTTGCTACTATTAAGTTGAATGTAAAGTCTTTTACTTTTTTATTAATACCAACTAAAAAGTCTGTTGTAAGCTGAGTTGAGAAAGATGAACCTTCTTCATCACTACCTACAATATTTGTTTTAGTACCACCAATAGCTGCATTTGTTCTTAGTGCATAATCGCTATAAGTAAACTTATCTACTGTAGATTTATAGGTTTGATTTTGAGTAGTTAAACCTGTACGTAGTGTAAAGTCTAACCATTTAGTTGGAGCATATTTTAAATCAACAGAACCAATTAAATAATCATTTCTTGTTTTGGTACGATAGTTATCAATATCAAAATAAGGGTTTTGATACCAAGGGTTAAAATAACCATTTGGATGAGCAAATTTATTATTTCTCCAATCTTTAAATTCTGTAATAGGTACATTGGCAGCAATATTGTTTAAGTTATCAAACATGGTAGCAAATCTTCCAGATGACATTTGATCGTATCTGTTTTGTACATAACTTATAGAATAGGCAGCACTTATTTTAGAAGTAAATGCTCTTGTGCCGCTTAATTTGAAAGCTGCTCTATTGTATTTATCATTTGGCACTGTTCCTGTAGTATTTACATATTGTGCAGAAAAATACATGGTAGAATTTTCATCGCCAGAAGCTATAGAAAAATCTGTTTGATTGGTTATACCAGTTTCCCAGAATTTTTTCCAATCATCTTTAGCAGCATAAGTTGTTTGAAATACAGAACCATCTTCTAAATATTCTCCCAAATTACGAATTGAACCATCAAATGCAGGTCCATAAGATTGGTTTTCTCTTGGACTGTAAACAGGGTTACCATAAGGGTCAATACCATAAGAAGATCCTCCTTGTCCAAATTTAGTTTGGTGTTGAGGGTAATAAGCAGTCTTTTCAAAAGTAGTAGTATTGCTTATTTTTACTTCATTACGCCCTTTTCTTCCTTTTTTAGTAGTAACAATTAAGGCACCATTAGAAGCATCAGAACCATAAAGAGATACGGCATTAGCTCCATTCAAAACAGTAATGTCTTCAATGTCTTCTGGGTTCATGTTACTTAAAACAGAATTGGGTACAATAACATTATCTACTACAATTAGTGCTTGGTTGTTTCCCAATAATGAACGCATACCTCTTAAAACTAAACGGTAGCTTGGGTTTATACCACCAGATGTTGCACTAACATCTAAACCTGCAACTTTACCAGCAAGACCGCTTGCAACGTTAGTAGGTTTTGCAGTTGTAAGTTCTCCTGCTTTAATGGTGGTAGAAGTGTAACCTTGTTCTTTACGTTTGGTTGTAGTACCTGCAGCGGTAACAACAATTTCTTCAAGGTTACTTACAGACTCTGCTAAAGCAACTTTTATAGAGCCATCGGCTCCTACTTTAACTTTTTCTGTTTTGTGATTAACAGAATAAAAAACAAGAATGTCTCCTGTTTTTGCTGCAATAGTGAATTCACCTTTTGCATTGGTAAGTACTACTGCTTTGGAATTACTTTCTACAGATACTGTAACGCCTTCAAGTGGTTGTTTATTTTGAGCATCAGTTACTACACCTGTTACATTACGTACTTGTGCAATTGCTGAAGACAAAATGAAAACCAGCAGTAGAGAGAGTAGTGTTTGTTTTCTCATGTGCATTAAGTTTTTAATCTTTAAATAATTAGACCCTAAATTTATATGATAAAAAATAAAACGTTAAATTTTTTTTTGAATAAATTTTAACATCTCATAGTAATAAAAGACTAAAAGCTACAAATATTTGCTGCATTGTTTTTTAAATAACGAAACACATATTTTAATTTACAACCTATATGTTTATTCAAAATCAATTAGTTAGATATTATTTTTGTATTTTTTGATATTTTTAGAAAATTAAACGATACATACTTCTATTATTTATGTCAAAATAGACTTTAACAAATTTTCTTTAACAGCCAAACTTTATCAAATTCATTATAATAAAATCTTTCCTTTGTAAAAATAAAATACAGTTATGAATACTTGTTATGTTATTGATGCAGTAAGAACACCAATAGGAAAATATGGTGGTAAATTAAGCTCTGTAAGACCTGATGATTTATTGGCTTTGATAATTAAAAATCTTATTCAAAGAAATCCGAACATAGATGTAAATAAAATAGAAGATGTAATTGCAGGTGCTGCCAACCAAAGTGGAGAAGACAATAGAAATGTAGCAAGAATGGCTGCATTATTAGCAGGCTTGCCAGTTACTGTTGGTGGTAATACTGTAAATCGTTTGTGTGCAAGTGGCTTACAAGCCATTATGGATGCATCAAGAGCTATTATGTGTGGCGATGGAATGTTGTACATTGCTGGTGGTGTAGAAAGTATGTCAAGAGCTCCTTTTGTTACTGCAAAAGCCGATAGTGCCTGGAGTAGAAAAATAGAATCTTACGATACTACAATTGGTTGGCGTTTTACCAATAAAAAATTAGCAGAAATGTATCATCCTTTTAGCATGGGCGAAACTGCTGAAAACGTTGCAAAAAAATACAACATTAGCAGAGAAGAACAAGACGCTTTTGCTTTTCAATCGCAAGAAAAATATGCTGCTGCATTAAATACCAATAAATGGAAAGAAGAAATTATTCCTGTAGAAATAACAGAAAATAAACAAACCGATTTATTTGCTACTGATGAACACCCAAGAGTTACCTCTTTAGAAAAATTAGCATCATTAAAACCTGCATTTAGTAAAGATGGTACAGTAACTGCAGGAAATTCTTCTGGTATTAATGATGGAGCATCTGCATTATTATTAGCCAGTGAAGAAGCTGTAAAACTTTTTAATTTAAAACCCATTGCAAGAGTTGTAAGCATGGGCGTTGCTGGTGTAGATCCTTCTATAATGGGTATAGGTCCTGTTCCTGCAAGCAAAAAAGCTTTACAACGTGCAGGAATTTCTACCAATCATTTAGACTTGATAGAATTAAATGAAGCCTTTGCCTCTCAATCTATTGCATGTATAAAAGATTTAGATTTAAACACTGAAAAAATAAATGTAAATGGTGGTGCTATTGCATTAGGACATCCTTTGGGTTGCAGTGGTAGTAGAATTTCAACTACATTATTACATGAATTAATAAAACAAAAAGGAAAATATGGTTTAGCAACTATGTGTATTGGTGTTGGGCAAGGTGCAGCTGTTGTTTATGAAAATTTAGTTAAATAATTTAATTGTTACAACTACTATAAACATTAGTCAATAAGAGGTTTTGCTCAGTAAGCAATTCTCTTATCTTTGCCCCCTCTTTAATTATTATATAACACAGTGAAAGCAAGAAACATCATTATTTTAATTCTGGTAATTTTAATTGCTGACCAAGCATTAAAATTTTACATCAAACTCAATTATTATACAGGCGAAGAACATAAAATTATTGGCAATTGGTTTAGGCTTCATTTTGTTGAAAATGAAGGTATGGCTTGGGGTTGGAAATTTGGAGGAGATTTTGGCAAAATTGCTTTAACCTTATTTAGGTTAGTAGCTGTTATTTGGGGTACTTTTTTACTAAGAGATTTTATTAGAAAAAAATACCACAAAGGGTTTATAATTTGTGCAAGTTTAATTTATGTTGGAGCTTTAGGAAACTTAATTGACAGTATGTTTTATGGCTTAATTTTCGACATTAGTTACGATGAAAGTCATACGCATTTTTATGGTCAGGTTGCACAAGCTTTTACAGGCGTACATTATGGAAGTTTTTTACATGGCAAAGTAGTTGATATGTTTTATTTTCCGTTGTATAGTGGCAGATTTCCTCAATGGTTGCCTTTTTGGGGTGGCGAAGATTTTGAATTTTTCAGACCTGTTTTTAACATTGCCGATGCTTCTATTTCTGTTGGCATAATTACTATTCTTCTTTTCCAAAATAAATTTTTTAAAAACAAAGAAGAAAAAAAATCTACCACTGTAGAAACCTCTTCTGTTGTTAATGATACCACACAGGTTTTATAATTAATTGTACCGCTAATGTATCAAAAATTGCACTATAAAAATTTCGTTATTGCTTGTATTATTAGTGCAATTACTGCATTGTTGCTTTTTTATTTTTCTGCCTCAATGGGTAAGCATGCTTTTTTTCTTTTCTTAAATAATAATTATGGGCTTGTTGCTGATTATTTTTTTAAATTTTATACACACTTGGGCGATGGAAGCTTATGGATTTTGTTTTTAATTCTTTTTATAAAATACCGAAAAAAATTCATCCCATTTCTTATAAGTGCATTTGTTATAAGCACATTATTGGTACAAATTTGTAAGTACATTATTTTGCCAGATGAACCAAGACCAATAACTGCTATACAACCTACCAGTTTAATTCATGTTGTAGAAGGGATAGATGTACATACTACTTCTACATTTCCTTCAGGACATACTACTGCTGCTTTTAGTTATTTTTTTATTGCTTGCTTGTTTGTTGCAAATCCATGGGTTATTGTTATAGGCTTTATTTATGCAGCATTAGCAGGTTATTCAAGAATTTATATTGCGCAGCATTTTCCTTTTGATGTAGCAGCAGGTATTGTAGCAGCTATTATTGCAGTTGGGTTATCCATATTTGTACAACAGTTTTTTGAAAAAAAAAGATGAAGATGTGATTTTTATAATAAAAATTGTCTTTCTAAACTTTCATCTTATTATCTTTACCTCAAATAAACCATTATGATTGAAACGATTTTACTTCCATCAGATTTTTCTGCAACTGCAACCAATGCAGGACTTTATGCCATAGAACTTGCCAATCAAATAGGTGCTAAAAAGGTTGTTGTGTATCACACTTATGAGGCTGCAAGTGTTTCAGAACCTTTATCTGCCAGCTTAACACAAAGGTTGATAACCGAACCCTTTAAACAAAAAAGTGCAGCACAGTTAAACGAGTTTGTAGATTTATTAAATACAAAAAACACAACTAATGTATCTATTGAGGCTTTTCATAGTTATGCCGAATTAAAAGATGCTATGAATGAATTAATAAAAGCTACCAATGCACAGCTAATTGTAATGGGCATTACAGGAGGTGGTAAATTAAAAGAAGCCTTAGTAGGTAGTAATTCTGTAACAGTTGCAAAAAGCTCAAACATACCTGTAATGATAGTACCTACTGAAGCAGGGTATAAGCACATAGGAAAAATATTATTGCTAAGTGATTTAAAAGACATTGAACAAACCTCACCAGTAGATGCTATAAAAAATGTATTAGATGTTACAAAGGCAGAATTATATATTTTAAATGTAACCAACAATATAGATAAAGCTGCTGAATCCGAAGGCAAACAACAATTAGAATCCTTATTAGCCAATTATACGCCCTCTTTTCATTTCATGACTAATTCAGATTTTGGTGCAGCCGTAGATTCTTTTGTAAAAGATAGAGAAATAGATATGGTAATTGTAGTACCTAAAAAACAAGGTATTTTTGAATCTATTTTTTCAGTAAACCATACAAAAACATTAGCATTTCACAGCAAAGTGCCATTAATGGCTATTAAACATTAAACTTCTAAAGAGGCTGTTTTTAAAAAGAAGCAGCCTCTTTTTATTCGAAGAATTATTTTGAAAATTTTCAGCAACTATTTTTCAGTACATTGCTTTAGTAAGTAGGGCATTTGTAAGAACCAATATTAATACTTATACCTAATTGTGCAGTTATAAAACTATCTTTTTGCTCACTATTACCACGCTGTCTTCCTTTAATACCAATAGGTGTACCATATTCATAACTTCTATCTTGCAATAAAAAACCTACAGAAGGTGTGCCATTGGGATTTAATGGAAAAGCATCTGGTGCATAATTACCACTTACATCATCTAAATAATCTGTGTTGGTAAATCTGTAAACAATTTCTCCAAAAACGTTTATTTTTTCATTAAGACTATATTTCATACCAAAACCTACAGGAAAGCTAATTGCCATTGTACCATAAGGTTTAAGATTGGGATAGTGTACTTTATCTTGTTGTCCTTCGGTTCCTAAGGGGCGTAAAAAATATTTTTCTCCATATAAATAAGCATAAGGGTCATAAGAAAAAATACCTGCACCCAAAGAAACATAAGGCGTAAAACGATATTCCTCAAACCCTGGTTGAAAACGAAAAAAATTAAATTCGCCACTAATGCTTAACTCCCAAATATTGGTATTAAAACTTAGGTTTCTTGTTTTTTGTACTATGTTGTTTTTGTAGCTAATGTATTTATCTGCATAACCCAAAAATGCGTAACTGCCTGCTACTTTTACGCCTACATAATTATTAAATTGTTTTCTAAAAAAAATACTTGCAGAGAGTTTAGGTTTTAAGTCTATTAATTTCATACCTGCTGTTAAATCACCAAAATAATGACCTGCACCTAAGCCTATACCAAACTCTCCTTCATGCACATAAGCATCTAATACCTGTGCTTTTGTATGTAATGAAAATAGAAAAACAGAAAAGATAATTATTATTCTTTTGAACATGGGGGCAAAATAACGTACTTATAAAATGGTAAACGAAAAATCTATAGAATTTCTTATTTTAAAACTGTTAATTTCTTGATGATTGTAGTTTTGTAAATGCTGCTTTTGAGTGTTTTCTATTTTTCACTTATTGCCCAAGTAATTGCTTTTTCTTTAGTGGCTCTAAAAATAGTATTGTGTTTTTCTTTAGACTCGTTGGAGTAATTCCATGTGAGATTTGCTTTATTTTCTTCTTTTAAAATTTGCTCTAATTGTTTAGTATAAGTGTAAATATCTTTTGCATTTGAACCAGCAAACCAAAATGTTTTTTTATCTGTATAAGGTGTAGCTAAATGCTCTTTTGCTGTTTGTACTAAATAATGATTATTCCACCATAAAGATGGATCAAAAGCTATGTAAAAACTAAACATATTGGGGTATAATAAAAAGGTTTCAGTAACAAAAAGTCCAGCTAAAGATTCGCCTATAATTCCTTTTTCGTATGTTGTTCTGTATTGCTTATTAATTTCAGGAATTAATTCTTGTTGAATAAAATTTCTAAAATTTTCTGAACCACCTACTACAGGAGCAATTTCTTTATCTTTATTAACTTCTGTAAAGCCAGTTAAATCTCTTCTTCTTTGTGTGTTTTCAATACCTACTAAAATAATGGGTTTAATTTTTTTGGCTTGTATAAGTTCTGCAATTGTATTAGCAATATGCGGAAAATCTTCCTTTAATCCACCATCAGGCATATACAATACAGGAAACGAATCTGTAGTTGATTTATAATTAGTGGGCAGCCATACATTAATTACTCTTGCTTCATTTACATACTTGGATTGTAGGGTAAATGTTTGATGTTCTGGAATAATATCGTTGTACTTTTGAGCAGTTGAGCAATTCATTAAAAAAATGGTAGTAAAAAAGAATAAAATGGTGTATGTTTTTTTCATTTCTTAACTAAAATAATTATTGGTTTTAATTTCTTTTATCCATGCCCCATGTAAGTTTGTTTCTTAATGTTGAAAGAAAACTTCCTTCGTTTAAACGAATAAGATTTACTGAAAAATTTTCTTTTTTAATTGCTAACTGTATGCCTTTATTTACAATTTCTCTGCGTGCATCTAATGAGCAAATAAACTGGTCTGTTCTTCCTTCTATTTCAAAAGAAATAATGTTATTGTCAGATACTACAATACTTCTTACATTCAAATTATGAGGTGCTAATGGGGTAATAATAAAACTCGAAACATCAGGAAAAACAATAGGTCCATTGCAACTCATATTATAACCTGTGCTTCCTGTAGGTGTAGAAACCAATAAGCCATCTGCCCAAAAAGTATTTAAAAATTCGCCATTCAAATAAGTATGAATTTTAATCATTGGCGAAGTATCTCTTTTATGAATTGCAAATTCGTTTAAAGCAAAAGGAGCATCGCCAAATAAATTTGTATTAGCATCAAGATGTAATAATGTTCTTTTATCTATTATATAAGTTCTGTTTACAAGAGCATCTACTGCAACCTGCAATTCATCTCTATTAATATTTGCTAAGAAACCAAGTCTGCCAATATTTACACCAAGAATAGGAATAACTTTTTCTCTTACCAAAGCAACTGCATCAAGCATGGTGCCATCGCCTCCTAAACTAATTAAGCAATCTGTATTGGCATCTAATTGTTCATCTGTAGAAAAAATTTCAATAACATTTTTAATCTCATCTGGTAAGTGATATAATTGCAAAAGCTGTCTATAAACAACCACTTTAATATTGTGTTTCAGTAATTCTTGCAACAAATAAACCAAAGGTTTCTCTAATGTTTCATCTAAACCACGACTGTAAATTGCAACTTTCATGGAGTAATATTTTACAAGTAATTTTTTATTTACTTGAATAGGTAAATATAGGAACAAACAATAAACCGAAATACATTAATTATTACACAATGTTATTGTTGTTTTTTCTTGCTAAGTATTTTTATTAATACTCGCATAAACATATTCATTATAAAACTCATTACAATTCCTGCGGCAAGCCAAATTAAAATTTCTATTAAAACGTGTTTTAAAACAAGTGCTTGTTTGTTTAAAAGAGGGTATATAATAGACATGGCAACAAACATAAACACACCCCAAAATATACCAGTTTTAAACCAATTTTTTTTATCAAAAGCATTAGAGAAAGCCTTGTTGTTCATGGTTGTAAAGTTAGAGTGTTAAAGTGTTTTTTTGTTTTTAATTTCATTCATTAAATCATCTAAATAATCTGTTTGTACTTCTTGTATTTCTAATAATTTTTTATTTTGATGTACCAATAAATGATCAATTTTTTCGCTTAGTAATTTTATTTCAAGTTCTGCTTTTAAATTTATTTTATAATCGTGTTCGGCTCTTAATCTATCTTTTTCATCTTGCCTATTTTGACTCATCATTATAATGGGAGCCTGAATTGCAGCTAAACACGAAAGAATAAGATTGAGTAAAATAAAAGGATAAGGGTCAAAAGGTTTTTGTGCAATTACATAAATATTTACAAATACCCAGAGCAATAAAAAAGCAAAAAAAGAAATTATAAATGTCCAGCTTCCTCCAAACATAGCTACTTTATCAGCTACTTTTTGCCCTATGGTAAGTGCTGTTTCTTTTTTATCAACAATGTTTTCCGAAAGAATAGAATTGTTTTGTATGGCGTTCATTACATCTTTATCAATAGTGGCTAATTCGCCCCATTCTTCTTCTATTAAACTCGTTAAATACAATCTTCTAAAGTGATTGAGCTCTGATAAAGAAATAAAATCTTCTTTATTAAAACTCGGGTAGGTAATCTTTATAAAATCAAAAATGGCAACTCTTATATCTTGCCCCTTAACCTGCTCTCCTTTTTTAATAGGTTGGTTACTAATATAACTTGTGTGCATAAAACCTTATTTTTATTAGTGAATATAGAATAAAAAAGCACAAAACAAATAAGCCGTTCATCCTTTATTTCTGCTTTTAATATTTTTATTAAATCCAAACTTCTTATTTTGCCGAAATTGATTATTAGGTTGCCGAAACTTTTAGCAAATAAGCTAATAGTATTGTTGCAATAGTTATTTTTAAAATCTTATGAAATATTTATTTTTCTTTTTATCTGCTTTTTCTTTCCATGTTTTTGGTTTACATGCACAAAATAGTAAAGAGCAAAACCCATCATCATCTGTTCAAAATTTATATCATAATACCGTTGGTTATAAAGAAAGTGTTTATACTGGTCAGGAGTATTATAAAAATTATGGAAAGCTTACAGGGCATGCCTTTTGGCAAACAGATGAATTTGTAAATGGAAATATTGGTTATGCAGGGAATATTTATCCTACACTGCCTTTAAAATTAGATTTATTATCGAATGAATTAATTACACATGGTAGCAATTTAGGTGTACAAATTAAAATTATTAGAGAAAAAATAGATTCTTTTTCTATTGGCACTGTTCGTTTTTGGTATTTAACTCCAGGAAAAAATAAAATGCCTGATGCGTTTTATGAAATATTGTACGATGGAAAATATACTGTATTGTGTAAAAGAAATAAAATAATAAAAGAAGTAGTTTCTCAGTCGGGTGTAGAAAAAAAAATTGAAGAACAAAATACTTATTATATAAAAGAACAAAACAACTTTATTGAAGTGAAAAACCGACAAACACTATACGATTTTTTTAAAAGTAAAAAAAATCAAGTGTTGGATTATATGGATAAAGAAAATATAAGCTACAGAAAAACACCAGAAGATTTTATTGTTTTATCCATTAAATATTACGAGCAAATTTCAAATTAATTAAATGAAAGATTTTTTTAAGCCTTTGGTTGTTATTGTTTTTACTGTATTGTTCAATAATGCTTTTGCACAAAATAACAACACTGTTACACTCGATTTAAAACGTGCAACTTTTAAAGAGTTGGTGCAAACAGTAGAAAAACAAACCAACTATTATTTTTTTTACAACCATGTAGATACTGATAGTTTGCAAATAACTATTAATGTTACTAATAGCAAGCTAACAGAAGTATTGAAAAATATTTTTGATGACACCGAATTGTATTTTTCTATTTCGAATGATAATAAAATATTTATTTCAAGAAATGTACAACTGCTTACCAATTTGGGAACTGCTTATTTTAAACCAGAAAAATCGGTAGTAAAAAAAGAAAAAACAATTACAGACATTGAAGAAACAACTGAAGAAAATAATAATGACAAAGATGTTGCTATTCAAAATAAATTAATAATTGTAGGCAACCCCAATGCTGTTGTAAGTGGAAAAGTAGAAGTAAGTGGTCAAGTTAAAAATAGTAAAAACAATGAACCTTTGGTAGGTGCAATTATTACTGCAGGAAAAACAGCTGTAGTTACAGATTATTTGGGTAGATACAGCATAAACCTTTCTAAAGGAAGAAATATGATAACTGTTTCTAGTGTAGGTATGAGAGATGCTATACGTCAGTTGTTGGTGCAATCTTCTGGCACTTTAAATATTGAAATGCAAGAAAATGTAACTGCTTTAAAAGGCGTTGTAGTAACAGTTTCAAAGAAAAACTCTGGAGTAAAAACGCCCAAAATGGGTGTTGAAAAAATTAGTATAAAACAACTAAAACAACAACCTGTAGTATTTGGAGAAGCAGATGTTTTAAGAGCTGTATTAACTTTACCAGGGGTTACTTCTGTAGGAGAAGCAAGTACAGGATTTAATGTAAGGGGCGGTTCGGTAGATCAAAATTTAATTTTATTTAATGAAGCAACCATTTTCAATCCATCACATTTGTTTGGCTTTTTCTCTGCCTTCAATCCTTCTGTTGTAAAAGGTGTAGAATTATATAAAAGCAGTATTCCTGAAAAATATGGTGGTCGTATTTCTTCTGTATTAGATGTATCAGTTCAAGAAGGTAATAAAAAGAAATTTGGGGGTGCTGGTGGTATTGGTCCTCTTACAAGTCATTTAATGTTTGAAGGTCCTACAAAAAAAGAAAAAGGTTCATTTATAATAGGTTTTAGAACTACTTATTCCAATTGGATTTTGAAAAATTTAAAAGATGATGGCTTTAAAAATAGCAAAGCCAATTTCTATGATTTAAGCCTTCACTTATCGCAACAAATAAATACTAAAAACTTTTTGTATGTAACAGGTTATTTAAGTAAAGATCAATTTAAGTTGGATAAAGACACCACTTATAAATACATGAACAATAATATAAACGTACAATGGAAACATATTTTTAAAAACAATTTCTTTGGCTTATTTACAGCTGGTTTTGATAATTATAATTATGGTATAGAAAGTTCCTTAAAACCATTGAGTGCATTTACTTTAAAGTTTAATATCAATCAATATTACATCAAAGCAGATTTTACAAAATCCTATGGCAACATACATAGAATTAACTTTGGTTACAATGGTAATTTTATAAAATTAAATCCTGGGACATTTGAACCCAATGGAATTCAATCTCTCGTTAATTCTACTAAAATTCAACAAGAGCAAGGCATAGAGAATGCTTTGTATTTTGGAGATAAAATGGAACTCTCTTCAAAATTTGCTGTTGAAGCAGGATTAAGAATTTCTGCATTTACAGCATTAGGAGCTTCAAAAGTTTATACTTATTTGCCAGGAATGGAAAGAACTGTTTCGAATATTAACGATAGTATTTTTTATAAAAATGGGCAGCCTATAAAAACTTATTTTGGTCCAGAAATTAGATTATCTGCTCGTTATTCTATAAACGAATCAACTTCAATTAAAGCAGGTTTTAGTACTCAACGTCAGCATATACACATGCTTTCCAATACAACTGCAATGTCGCCAACAGATATTTGGAAATTAAGCGATAGTTATATTAAACCACAAATTGGACAACAGGTTTCTTTAGGATTTTATAAAACATTTACGCAGCAAGATGTTGAAGTTTCGGCAGAAGTGTATTACAAATGGTTGCAAAACTTTTTGGATTATAAAAGTGGTGCAAAATTATTGTTGAATAATACTATTGAAACAGATGTATTAAACTCAAAAGGTAAAGCTTATGGTATAGAGTTTATGCTGAAGAAAAATTCAGGAAAACTAAATGGATGGATTAGCTATACATACTCAAGAACCTTGTTGCAAACAGATGAGCCTTTAACCAATCATAAAGTAAATAGAGGAGAGTTTTATCCGTCCAATTTTGATAAACCACATAGCGTAAATTTTATTGGAAATTATAAATTTTCGCACCGATTCAATATTTCATTAACTGCTGTGTATAGCACTGGTCGCCCTATAACATTGCCTATTGCTATTTATAATTATGGTGGAGGCGATAGGGTTTATTATTCTGATAGAAATCAATACAGAATACCAAATTATTTTAGAGCAGATTTTTCTATGAACATAGAAGGCAATCATAAAATAAAAAAATTAGCACACAGTTCATGGTCTTTTGGTGTATATAATTTAACTGGAAGAAAAAATCCTTATTCAGTTTATTTCACTTCAGAAAATGGAAAAATAAAAGGCTATCAACTTTCAATTTTTGGAAGTGCTATTCCATTTATAACATACAATTTTAAATTTTAAAATGAGAAGCATAAGCATGATAAAGCGTTTATTATATTTTTTTGTTGGAATAATTTTTATTACAAGTTGTAGAGAAAATTATACACCACCAGAAGTAACAACAGACCATAATATTTTAGTGGTAGAAGGATTTATTGATGTAAATTCTGACACAAGTTATTTTAAACTTTCTCGTACACAAAAATTAGGTAGCAGTACATCTTCAAAGCCTGAAAAAGGTGCAAGCATAAGCATTCTATCTGCTGCTGGTACTGTACTTACACAGTTTACAGAAAGAGCAAATGGCGAATATGTTGTTTATGGTGCTGCACTTTCTCAAGCACAATCGTATCGTTTAAAAATTATTACTTCTAATGCAAAAGTGTATCAATCAGATCTTGTAACAGGAAAAATTACTCCTGCTATTGATAGTGTAACATGGAAAATTGATAATGAAAAAAATGGTATTCAATTTTTTGTAAATACACACGATGCAAGCAATTCATCATTATATTACAAATGGGATTGTGAAGAAACCTGGGAATACAGAGCCTATTTTGATGCACAATATAAATACATGGGCGATACTATTATTGAAATGAGAGACCCAACAGAACAAATTTATAGATGCTGGAGATTTACCAAAACTTCTCAAATATTTATTAATACAACAGAAAGATTATCTAATGATATCATCAACAACGAAAAAATATTATTTGTACCAAAAGGTTCTAACAGGTTTGACCAACGATACAGTGTATTAGTGAAGCAAAGAGCATTAACAAAAGAAGCTTATAATTACTGGGAGCAATTAAAACAAACCACAGAATTAGGAGGCTCTGTTTTTGATGTACAGCCAACACAACTTTTAGGAAATTTATATTGTGTAACAAATGCAAATGAGCCTGTAATAGGCTATATAAGTGCTACTACAACTGCACAGAAAAGAATTTTTATAGATAAAAATGATGTGCCAACATTTATAGAACCTTATCCTGCAAACTGTGAATTAATTTCAGTAGTTCCTAATAGAGATAGCATGCGTTTGTACTATGCTGTAAGAAGATATTTACCTGTTGCCCCAGATATACAAGGTGCATTTTTAGCTGCACCACAGCAATGTACAGATTGTAGAATTTTTGGAGGAACAACAGATAAACCCAGTTATTGGTAATAGATGATAAATTTTAAAACAGAAATTTTTAAGAGAATTAAGTATGTACAAGATTAGTATAACGATAGCTTTAGTTTTATTTTTTGGTGTAAAAAATTTTGCACAAACAGAAAATACAAATTCAGTAAACACTTTGTTTGAAAATTATGTAACCAATAATTTTCAAGAAAAAATATTTGTGCATACAGACAAAAATTTTTATTTATCGGGAGAAACCATTTGGTTTAAAGTGTATAATACCGATGCTTTTGTAAATTCACTAAGCCCAATAAGTAAAATAGCTTATGTAGAACTTATTGATGCCAACAATAAATCATTATTACAAGTAAAAATAAATATAGAAGAAGGCATGGGCAATGGACAACTTCAATTGCCTTTGTCATTGCCTTCAGGAAATTATTTGTTTAGAACTTACACCAATTGGATGAAGAATTTTAGTGAAGAATTGGCATTTAAAAAAATAATTTCTGTTGTAAATGTTTTTGAAAAACCAGAAGTAGATACAGCCAAAAAAAGTATTGAATACGATGTGCAATTTTTTCCTGAAGGAGGCAACCTTGTAAATAATATTCAAAGTAAAATAGCATTTAAGGCTGTAAACAACTTTGGTAAAGGAATTAATTTTCAAGGTAAAATTATCAATCAAACCAATGAAGTTGTAGTTGCTTTTTCTCCACAGCAATTAGGTATTGGTTCGTTTGTGTTTACGCCCAATAACAGCAATACTTACCAAGTAATTATTGTAACAGAAAGCAACGATACACTACATTATAATTTGCCTACTATTTATGAATCTGGTTATGTAATGAGTGTTCAGGAAAAAGAAAATTTGATAAAAGTTTTGGTGGGAGCAAGTAAAAATTTCACCAATGAAAATGTTAGTTTAATAACACACAATAACAAGAAAATACAAATCAATCAAACACAAGTTTTACAAAACGGAACAACTGTTTTTGCTATTGATAAATCTCTGCTAAAAGAGGGTGTAAATGTGTTTACCATTTTTGATAAAAACAATAAACCTGTATGTGAAAGATTGTTTTATAAACAACCAGAAGCAAAATATATGCTCAATACAACTGTAAATAACACACAGTTTTCAACCAGAGAAAATGTGAATATTACAGTTGCTGCCAATGATGTAAACAAACAAAACATAGCCTCTAATTTATCTGTTGCTGTTTTTAAAACAGATTCTTTACAACCCTCCGAAAGCTTAGATATACAACAGTATTATTGGCTAACATCAGAGTTAAAAGGTAATATTGAAAACCCCTCTTTTTATTTTAACAACACAAATGAACAAACAAAAATTGCTTTAGATAATTTGCTTTTAACACAAGGTTGGAGAAGATTTAATTGGAACAATATTTTACAAAATCAATCAAACGAAAAAAAATATTTGCCCGAATATGAAAGCCAAATTATTACAGGAAAGGTAGTAAATAAAACTACTTTATTACCTGTAGAAGGTATTGGTGTTTATTTAAGTATTTCAGGAAAAGAGTTTGGCTTTGCTGCTGCTCAAAGCACTTCTACAGGAGAGTTTTTTGCTTTAATGCCTTCTATTTTAAACAGCACACAATTAATAGCTCAAACAAATAATGTTACAGACAGTAATTTTAGAATTGATATTAATAGTGCATATTGGGATAAATATTCTTCAACAAAAATTCCTGCATTTGCTATAACTGAAAGTAAAGAAAGCGAGTTGAATAATTATGGAATAAGTGTACAGTCGGAACATATTTATAGCGAAAAACCAATGTATAAATCTGTAAAAAATTATGCTCCATTTTTTGGTAAGCCAGATGAAGAATATTTTTTAGATAACTACACCAGGTTTTCTACAATGGAAGAAGTTTTAAGAGAGTATGTTACTGGAATTGCTGTTAGAAAAAAATCAGGAAAATTTGTTTTCCATACTGTAGATGCTCCAAGGTTTCAGTTTTTTAATACACAACCTTTGGTGTTATTAGATGGTATTCCTGTTTTTGATGCAGATAATATTATTGCCTTAGACCCTCTTAAAATAAAAAAGATAGATGTAGTTACAAGAACATTTTATTATGGTTCTTATGCTTTTGATGGTATTGCAAGTTTTTCAAGTTATACAGGAAAATTAGGAGCAACCAATTTGCATGCAGAGTCTTTATTAATAGATTATGATGCACTTCAACAAGAAAGAATTTTTTATGCTCCAAAATACGATACAAAAGAAACTAAAGCAAGTAGAATACCAGATTATAGAACTCTTTTGTATTGGTCTGGAAATGTACAAACAAACAGCAATTCAAGCACCAATATAAATTTTTACACATCAGATGTAAAAGGAAATTTTGTTGCTTTTATACAGGGTTTAACTAATACAGGAGATCCAATAAAAAATTCAGTTCATTTTAGTGTGCAATAGTTATAAAAATTGTATGGCATTTTGTAAATCTTCTGGAGTATCTATTTCAATTCCCATATAATCTGTAACAACCATTTTTAGAGGAATACCATTTTCTAAATAACGCAAACACTCTATTTTTTCAGCAGCTTCTAAAGGAGTTATTTGCCATTGAGTAAAATTCAATAATGCTTGTTTTTTAAAAGCATATACTCCTATGTGTTCATAATAAACAGGGGTAATATTTTTATCTCTTTGATAAGGAATAGGAGAACGACTAAACATTAAACTGTTCATATTTTTATCAACTGCAACTTTTACATAATTAGGGTCCTGAATTTGTTTTTCATTTTTTAAAACCTGCATCAAACTTGCAACTTGAACAGTTGTGTCATCAAAAACTTTTAGTAGTTTTTCTAAAGGCTCTCTTTTTACAAAAGGTTCATCGCCTTGTACGTTTACTATTATATCCACTTCAATTTTTTCAGCAGCTTCTGCAATTCTATCACTACCACTTTCATGCTCTTTTACACTCATTATGGCTTTGCCTCCATTGCTTACAATTTCATTAAAAATAATTTCACTATCTGTAACTGCCCAAACTTCATCAAACAAACCTGTTGCCATTGTGTTATCATAAGTATGACGAATAACTGTTTTGCTCCCTAATAATTGCATCAACTTTGCAGGAAAACGTGTAGCTGCATAACGTGCTGGTATAAAGGCAATTTTTTTCATGCTTCTTTTTTTATCAAAACAAATACTATGAAATAAAAACAGATGCAATTATTGAGAAGCATCTGTTGAGGTTATATAAAATCATTTATTTACAAAAATTAAAGTTTTTCGTACAAAGCTCTAAGCTTTTCTCTTGTCATTATAGATTCCCAATTTTTCCCCAAAGCGTTTTCCCATAAAGGTTTCATGCCAAGACTTACGTTTATCATGGTGTCAAATTGCTTATCAGTTAATCCTTTACAAATTCCTTGTGGAATTTCGTAACCACCTTTCTCAACCATTCGTTTAAACTCTTTTTGTCCTTCAGGATAATACTCTTCCAAATGATTCATTACAATACAATTTCCTATTCCATGCTTTGTTCCTAATAAATAACTTAATCCATAACTTACAGCATGAGCAACACCTACTTGGCTATAAGCAATACTCATTCCTCCAGCATAACTTGCCATCATTAACTTATCATCACATTCATCATCCCAAACATCTTTTTCTAAAAATATATAGCGACAAAGTTGCAAAGCTTTATCGCCATAGCTTTTGCTAAATTCATTTAAGTAAGTTCCTTCTAAACTTTCAATGCAATGAATATAACAATCCATACCTGTATAAAATCGTTGATTGGCTGGAGCATTTTTAATGAGTTCTGGGTCTAAAATAATTTGATCAAAAGGAGTGAAGTCGCTGTTCATGCCTAATTTTCTTGTAGGTCCTGTAAGTACTGTTGTTCTGCTCACTTCAGCACCTGTACCACTTAAAGTAGGAATACCCACTTTATATACACCAGCCTTTTTTACCAAATCCCAGCCTTGATAATCTGCACTACTGCCAGGATTATTCATCATTAATGATACCGCTTTTGCTAAATCCAATGTGCTTCCTCCTCCAATACCTACAATACCACTTATTGTTCCAAATTCATCTTTTAGTTGTTGAGCAATAGCATCAACTTGTTTTGTTTTAGGTTCGTGAGTTACATCTGCAAAAAGTATTTTATCATTACTACGCAATGGAATCCTTTCTGTTAAAGGCTTTCCTTCAAAAACATGGTCTATTAAAAATATAAAAGGAGCATTGTTTTTTCTGTGTGGTGCTATTATTTCATCTAACTGATTAAAACATCCTCTACCAAAAACTACATAGCTTACCATTTTAAAATTTCTGAATTGCATAAATGAAAATTTTATTCTTTAAAAATTGATGTACAAATGTAAGATAAGTTCAACACTATGTTTTAATAAGATGTTACAAATGAAAAAGAATAATGCAGTTTAAAATAAATTTCACTAATTATCTTTACTACATGATTTATAAGTTTAATGATTATATACCTGTTGTACACGAAACAGCTTTTGTGCATCCGTTAGCAGCAGTTACAGGCAATGTAATAATTGGCAAAAACGTTTACATTGCACCAGGTGCAGCCATTCGTGGCGATTGGGGAAAAATTATTATAGAAGATGGTTGTAATGTACAGGAAAACTGCACTATACACATGTTCCCAGGTGTTACTGTTATTTTAAAAGAAGCTGCACATATTGGTCATGGAGCTGTAATACATGGTGCAACAATTGGTAAAAATTGTTTAATAGGCATGAATGCTGTAATAATGGATAATGTTGTTTTGGGAGATGAATGTATTGTAGGAGCTTTGAGTTTTATAAAGGCTGAAGAAAAATATGATAATAGAAGTTTAATTGTAGGAAATCCTGCCAAAAAAATTAAAGAAGTTAGTGATGAAATGATTCAATGGAAATCAAGCGGTACAAAGCTATACCAACAATTATCCCAAGAACTTTTTAATTCCCTACAACCAGTAGAACCATTAAGAAATATTCCTGAAAATTATACTACACAACAAACTATTTACAAAACCTGGAACGAAAGCAAATAGAATTGTATAATATTCAATAAATACAAAATGCTTCGTTTTATTTCTATTACTTTTGCACCACTTTACAGTAATCAATAAAACTATTTTTTTATGAAATGTTCAGATATTCAACTACTCAATGAAAAAGAAACACGTGCAGGCTTTGGTGAAGGTGTGTATGAAATAGGAAAAGAAAATGAAAACGTAGTTGTACTTACTGCAGACCTTGCAGGATCTATGAAAATTGCTCCTTTTATTAAAGATTTTCCAGAACGTTTTATACAAGTTGGCATTGCAGAAGCCAATATGATTGGCATTGCAGCAGGTATGACAATAGGAGGAAAAATTCCTTATACTACCACATTTGCAAATTTTAGTACAGGACGTGTGTACGACCAAATTCGTCAAAGTGTTGCTTATAGTAACAAAAATGTAAAAATTTGTGCAAGCCATGCAGGACTTACTTTAGGAGAAGATGGTGCAACACATCAAATTTTAGAAGATATTGGCTTAATGAAAATGTTACCTGGCATGACAGTTATTGTGCCTTGCGACTTTAATCAAACCAAAGCAGCCACAAAAGCTATAGCTTCTTACAATGGTCCTGTGTATTTGCGTTTTGGTCGTCCTAAATGGGCAAATTTTACTAAAGAAGATGGAAGTGATTTTGTAATTGGTAAAGCACAACAATTAACTGAAGGAAATGATGTTTCCATTTTTGCATGTGGGCACATGGTTTGGAAAGCTATTGAAGCAGGAAGAATTTTAGAAGAAAAAGGTTATAGTGTTGAGGTAATAAATATACATACCATAAAACCATTAGATACAGAAGCTATCATTCAATCTATTCAAAAAACAAAATGTGCAGTAACTGTAGAAGAGCATAATATTATAGGAGGTTTGGGGGATAGTATTGCTCAAGTTACTGCAAAAAACTTTCCAATTCCTATTGAGTATATTGGCACTAATGATACTTTTGGAGAAAGTGGCAAACCATTGGATTTATTAAAGAAATATGGATTGGATACACCATTTATTGTAGATGCAGCAGAAAAAGTAATGAAAAGAAAATAGATAATAACCAAAGAGGTTGAAAAATTTAATGTAGAGTAAGAGTAGAGTGAAGTAAAATTATATTTCCTTGAGAATAATAAATTCTTTTCTAATAGCCATACTCTTTTAAATGCAACTCATTATCTCTCCACTTGGGTTTTACTTTTACAAAAAGTTCTAAGAAAATTTTGTTGTTTATAAATTTCTCAATGTCTTTGCGTGCAAGTGTTCCAACCTGTTTTATCATTTTACCACCTGCACCAATAATAATTGATTTTTGTGTTTCTCTCTGTACAATAATATCAGCTTGAATTTTTACTAAGGTTTCTTTTTCTTTAAATTCATTAACGTTTACTGCAACATGATAAGGAATTTCGTCTTCAAATAATTCGTACACTTTTTCACGAATGATTTCGCTTACAAAAAACTTGGTGGGTAAATCGCTTAAATCTTCTTCATTATAAAAAGGCTCTCCTTCTGGTAATAATTCAATAATAGATTGTAATAATTTTTTTAAATGATGTTGTTGTAATGCCGAAATTTTTATAATTTTTTTGGCATAAACTTTATCAGCAAAAAACTTTTCAGCTTCTGCAATTTTTCCATTCTTTGCTTCATCTATCTTATTCAAAACTAAAATAGTAGGCACCGATAAATTCAATGTTTTAAAAATTGTATCACACGCTTCTAAATTATCATTTACATCAACAATTAATAAAGCCACATCTGCATCTTCCAAAGCATTTTTTACAGCAGCCATCATTTTTTCATGCAATTTGTATTTAGTTTCAATAATACCTGGTGTGTCCGAAAAAATAATTTGATACTTTTCAGGCTCTGTTAAAAAGCCTTTTATCCTGTGCCTTGTTGTTTGTACTTTAGAAGAAACTATGGCTAATTTTTCGCCTAATAAAGCATTAAGCAATGTGCTTTTTCCTGCATTGGGTTTACCAAAAATATTTACAAAACCAGATTTCATTGTATGGGCAAATGTCTAAAAAGTTTACAAGTATATCTAAAAAAATAAAGCCCTTAAATGGGCTTTATAAAGATGTTGTTGCGAGGATAGGGTTCGAACCTATGACCTTCGGGTTATGAGCCCGACGAGCTACCGCTGCTCTACCTCGCGGTATAATGGAGTGCAAAAGTAGCCGTGAATGCTATACAACCAAAATTTATTTTAATACTACTCCGAAATTTGCTTTATGCTTGATGCTCCTGTAGCTGATGAGTTTACTATTTGTGCTTTTCCTGTATATTTTATAACACTGGCACCACTTGCATTTGCATCTAAAGACTGGCTTACATTTACAGAAGCATTACTTGCTCCACTCACTTTTACTTTACAATTATCTATTAAAAAATCCAATGCTTTAATTGTGCTTGCACCACTTACATGAAAATCTGCATTTGTAGCACTTCCATTAATTTTTATACTACTTGCTCCACTTATATCTGCACTAAAATATTTTGTATTTAATTCGCCAGCTATTTTACTTGCTCCAGCAATATCAACTTTTAAATTTTCAACAGAAATTGGGTCTATAAACTTTACACTACATGCACCCGAAACATCCAATTTTTCTAATTGATTAATGGTAATGTAAGCCCTGAAGCTTCCTGTATAACGACTTATTTTAAACTTACTCTTATCTACATAAATTTTTAAAACTCCGTTTTCAACTTTGGTAATTAGCATCTCAATATTTTTTTCTTCATTGCTGCTTACTGCTAAGGAAGATGTACGACCTTGAGAAAGATAAACAGTAACACTACCCGATACATCTATAGCTTTAAAATTAGCAACATTTCTTACAACTGCATTGGGGTCGTTTACAATAGTTGTGTTTTCTTGTGCTTGGAGAAAAACGCTATTGAATATAATAACTAAAGCAAAAACTAATTTTTTCATGGTAAAGTTTTTCTGTTTAACGAAAGTAAAAATAAAAGGTTACAGATGCACTTATATAATCTTTATTACATTTGCATTCTAAAATTCCTCGGGGTGCTTTTCTTTTTTAAAAAGATTGGCTGAGATTAAACCCGTAGAACCTGAACAGGGTAATTCCTGCGAAGGGAAGGCGACTTTCAAAAATTGTATTCTGGTCATCTTTCTTAAGCATTATTCCTGTTCCCATTTTTTAAAAATTAAAATTTAAAAAGCAATGAAAAATTTGTTGGGAACAATTTTATGTACAATCATTACGCTACAAGTAGTAGCACAAAAATTAAATGTTACTGGAAAAGTAACAGACAAACAAACGAATGAACCTTTAATAGGTGCAACTATTATGTTGAACAATTTTACAACTATTACTAATGAAAAAGGTGAGTTTGTTATTAAAAAAATAAATGAGCAAACTTATACCATTAAAGTAACTAATGTAGGCTATTCAGATTATGTTGCTGTATTAAGTAAAGAGCAATTACTGCAACCTTTGGCTATTCATTTATCAAGTATTGCATTAAACTTAGAGGATTTAGAAGTAAAGTCTATTCGTGTAATAGATAACTCTCCTTTTACAAAAACCAATTTGAATAAAGAGCAAATTGCTAAGGTTAATGTAGGAAAAGATTTGCCTTTTATTTTAAATGAAACGCCTTCAGTTGTTGTAAATGCAGATGCAGGCAATGGTATTGGTTACACAGGCATTCGCATTCGTGGTACAGATGCAACAAGAATTAATGTTACGCTCAATGGTATTCCTTACAATGATGCTGAAAGTCAAGGAACATTTTTTGTAAATCTTCCTGATATTGTTTCGTCTGCAAAATCTATTCAAATACAAAGAGGTACTGGAACTTCGACCAATGGTACAGCAGCTTTTGGAGCAGCAATAAATATCAGCACTAACGAATTTAATGAAAAACCTTACAGTGAAATAAACAATGTTTTTGGTTCATTTAATACATGGAAAAATACAGTGAAAGCAGGAACGGGTTTGTTGGAAAATCATTTTACTGTTGATGCAAGATTGAGCCAAATAAAAAGTGATGGTTATGTAGATAGGGCAAGCAGCAACTTACAATCGTTTTATATTTCTGGTGCTTATATCAACAAAAAATCTTCGTTGCGTTTAAATATATTTTCAGGTAAAGAAAAAACGTATCAAGCATGGAATGGTGTTTCTGAAAGTATGATAAAAACCAATAGAACTTATAACACAAGTGGTACAGAAAAACCTGGAACACCTTATGATAATGAAACAGATAATTACAGGCAAACGCATTATCAATTATTTTTTAATCATAAATTTTCAAATAATTGGAGTGCAAATTTTGCTACATTTCTTACAAGAGGAATTGGCTATTATGAAAATTATAAATCCAATGAAAAACTTGCTAATTATGGATTACCCAATGTTGTTATTGGCTCTGTAACTATTACAAAGACTGATATTGTAAGACAATTGTGGTTGGATAATTATTTTTATGGAAATATTTTTTCGGCAGAGTATAGGAAAAACAAATTGCTTGTTTTATTGGGTGGAGGTTGGAGTAAATACGATGGAAAACATTATGGAAAAATTCCTTGGGCAACATTAGGTATTGAAAAAGATTTTACCTTTTACAATGTAGCTGCTAATAAAAATGAATTTCATACTTACGGAAAATTGCAACAAAAATTTCAAAATAATTTTTCAGTATTTACTGATGTTCAGTTTAGACATGTACAACACACTATGAATGGCTTTAGAAAAAACCCAACATTAAATATTGACAGAAAATTTGATTTTATAAATCCTAAAATTGGTGTTACATACAATAAAAATAGCTGGCAAGCTTTTGTTAGTTATGCTTTAACCCACAAAGAGCCTAACAGAGATGATTTTGAAGCTGGAACAACTATGCAGCCTAATGCAGAAACCTTACACAATTTTGAATTAGGTGTAGAAAAAAAATCCAATCAACTTTATTTTGCTACAACGCTTTATTATATGTTGTACAAAAACCAATTAGTGCTTACGGGAAAAGTAAATGATGTGGGGGCTTATACAAGAATTAATGTACCTAACAGTTATCGTTTAGGAATAGAATTACAAGCATCTTATGTGTTTAATAACTATTTTAATGTAGCAGGAAATGTAACATTAAGCACCAATAAAATACAATCGTTTACAGAATTTATTGATGATTACGACCATAATAATCAAGCGGAAATTAAACATACTAATTCCGATATAACCCTTTCTCCATCTGTAATTGCAAGCACTAACATAAACTTTTTACCTACAAAAAATCTTGAAATTAGTTTAATAGGAAAATATGTTGGTAAACAATATTTAGATAATACACAAAATGAAAATAGAATGCTGAAAGGTTTTTACACACAAGATGTGAGATGTATTTACACTATTAAAAATAAAATTTTTAAAGAATGGAATTTGTTGGCACAAGTGAATAATGTGTTTAATAAAATGTACGAACCCAATGGCTACACTTACAGTTATATTTATGGTGGAAATGCAACAACAGAAAACTATTATTTTCCTATGGCTGGAGTTAATTTCTTAATTGGTATTAATGTTAATTTATAAAATCGTTTCTTAGTACACTTTATAAAACTAATTTTGAATGTAGCGAAAGAACATACTGACTTGTTATATACTAAGAAATAAAATTGAATGAATATAAAAAGAATAGCCATAATAGGAGCTGAAAGTACAGGCAAAAGCACTTTGTGTGAATTGCTTGCACAACATTATAATACAGAATGGTGTCCTGAATTTGCAAGAGAATATTTATTAATTAATGGTACAGATTATTCTTTTGATGATTTAGAAATTATTGCAAAAGGTCAATTATCATTAGAAGATGAATATGCCAAAAAAGTAAAAAACAGTTGGAATAAAATTGATGATAATAAATTTATAAACACAAATACTTTATCAACCATTGACCATGCCCCGCTGTTAATTATTGATACCAATATGTATGTAATGAAAGTTTGGTGTGAGTATGTTTTTCAAAAATGCCATCAATTTATTTTAGATGAAATTGTAAATAGGGAATACGAATTGTATTTATTATGCAATATTGATTTGCCTTGGGTAAAAGATGATTTAAGAGAATACCCAGACGAAAAACCAAGAAAAGAATTGAATAATATTTATAAAGATTTATTAATTAATCAATCAACACCTTGGATAGAAATTTCTGGAACTGATTATGAAAAAAGAGTAGCACAAGCTATTCAAGCCATAGATAAAATGCTATACAAAAAATAAAAAACTATTCTTCACTATCATCATCATTTCTTTCTAAAAACTTATAAGGATTGGGCAAGCCCATTTTATAAGCTTGATAACATTGTTGTATATAATATCCCAATTCTAATTCATTTATTGATGCAAGAAAATAGTAATCAGGTCGGTATTGTTGCATAAAAGTTTCCAATTCCGGCGATTTTAAATTGGTTAATTTTATCACTAAAATTTTCTTAAACCTGTAGTCAATATATTTATCTTTTTCCTGTTGCCTTACTCTTTTTTGTAGAGCAAGCATTTGCCTTGTTCGTTTAAAGTTAAACATATTTATCAGCTCTACTAAATCAATACCAACAGTTACACCTGGTGTTGTATTAAAAC
This sequence comes from Chitinophagales bacterium, assembly GCA_026931905.1. Lineage (GTDB taxonomy): Bacteria > Bacteroidota > Bacteroidia > Chitinophagales > Chitinophagaceae > UBA1930. The sequence goes on along the minus strand of JAIXLB010000046.1, from coordinate 11,956 downwards.
TTGGAGAAGCAGAAACAAAACTTAAACCTGGCTTTTTGAAATTAAAAGCTTTAGCATTATCAATTCTATTTTGTATAGAATCTAATCTATAACTCTTATTTCTTACAGTAACTTCAGGGAGTTGTGCTGCATACACATGAATCATTACATCAAAAGCAAAAGGATTACTTATTGTATCTACCACATATTTCATAGTTGTTTTCCCAATCAATGAAAACCAAATAGAATCGCTTTGCTTTACAACCAAACTATATCTTCCTAACGAATCTGTAAGTGTTGCATTGCCAGAAGTGCTTAAAACAGCCACAGCTTCTAAAGGTCGCTTAGCAGTATTATCATAAACTGTACCACTAATAGTAGTACGTTGTGCATGAGAAAAAATTATTCCCATCAAAAAAACAAGAAGTGTAAAAATCTTTTTAATAGCGTTTATAAATTTTACTGTAATATTAAAACACCAAATTCAAACAAAGAGCATTTATATATTTTATTAACTGTTTTTTAGATTACTTTACCTTTGAGCAAATTTTTTTATGCAGTTTTCTACACCCATTTCTGTTAATGATATTGCACAACTTATTAGTGCAGATGTTATAGGCAATACAACAGCATTTGCAACAGGCATTAATGAAATTCATAAAGTAAATGATGGAGATATTTGTTTTGTAGATCATCCAAAATATTATGAAACCTGTTTAAATAGTGCTGCAACTGTTATTATTATTAATACAAAAAATGTAACCATTCCCGAAGGAAAAACATTGTTATTTGTACAAGAACCCTTTGAAGCTTACTTAACTTTAGTACAACATTTTAGACCTTTTATTCCTCAGCAATCTTTAATAAATAATACTGCCGAAATTGGTAAAGACACAGTAATTATGCCCAATGTTTTTATAGGTAATCATGTAAAAATTGGAAGCAACTGCATTGTTTATCCTAATGTTTTTATTAATGATTATACCGAAATTGGCAACAACTGTATTATACAAGCAGGAACTGTTATTGGTAGCGATGCCTTTTATTATAATACCAAAAAAACAAGAGAGGTTTGGTATAAAAAAATGAAAAGTTGTGGCAATGTTATTATTCATGATGATGTAGAAATTGGTGCAGGTTGTACAATAGATAGAGGCGTTACATCAAGCACCATCATTGGTAGTGGAACAAAAATGGATAACATGATTCATATTGGTCATGATACAATTATTGGAAAAAATTGTTTGTTTGCTGCACAAGTTGGTATTGCAGGTGCTACAACTATTGAAGATGGTGTAACACTTTGGGGGCAAGTGGGTGTAAGTAAAACTTTAACTATTGGCAAAAATGCCATAGTGCTTGCTCAAAGTGGAGTTCCTGCTTCTTTAGAAGGAGGTAAAATTTATTTTGGAACACCAACAGAAGAGGCTTCTATAAAAAAACGTGAGTTAGTTTGGGTAAAACGAATACCAGAACTTTGGAAAAAAGTAATGGAATAAATTTTTGTAAGAAAATAAAAAATATACACCATGATTCAAATTTATCATTATAACAAATGTGGCAAAAGCAGAGGGGCATTGTGTTTGCTTGAAAACAAAAATGCAAAATTTTCTGTTAGATATTATATAGATAACCCTTTAAATGTAAAAGAATTAAAAGCATTGCACAAAAAGTTAAACGTTCCATTGATAGAAATGGTAAGAACAAATGAAACTGTTTATAAAAAACTTTTTGCTGATAAAACACCAACAGATAAACAATTACTCGAAGCCATTGCCGAACACCCTATTTTATTACAAAGACCCATTGTTGAAACCAATGAGAATGCAATAATTGCAAGACCTCCAGAAAAAGTATTAGATTTTATAAACTAAAAAATCTTGCAACATTATTTTACTCTTTATGTGCAAATAATTTTTCTCCTTTTGTATAAAAATCATTCATTTCATTTTCTGGAACAAGACCACCACCTGTAGCCCAAGCAATATGTGTAATATTTGCAGAATTAATATGGTGCTTTTGTAAATAATTTGTTTGAGCAATAATTTTTGCACCAATTAAACCTGCAGTAGCAGAAGGTTCTACAAAAATATTTTCAGATTTTCCTAAAAGATATAATAAGCCAAACAACTCATTGTCTTCAATAGTATAAATACCGCTAATCAATAATTTACTTATAGAAGATGCAAAAGCAGAAGGTCTGCCAACAGCCAATCCATCAGCATCTGTGATGTTGTCAATGCCAAAATCATGTACACTTATTTTTTGCATTCTATTGGTTAATAAGCCAATTAATACTGAGGGAGAATGTGTTGGCTCAACAAAAAAACAATGTGCATTGTCTCCAAAAACTTGCCTTAATCCAAATGCAATTCCACCTGGCGAACCCCCAACACCACAAGGAGAATAAACAAATAAAGGATGAGTTGCATTAATATTTATTTTCAATTCATCTAATTGTTTTTTCAATCTTATTGCAGCAACACTATAACCCAAGTATAGATATTTAGAGTTTTCGTCATCAACAAAATATCCTTTAGGATCTGCAAGAGTTATACGCCTTCCTGCATCAATAGCTTCACTAAAATCGCCTGAAAATTTTTTTACTATAGCACCTTTTGAACGCAATAAATTCTTCTTCCATTCTTTTGCATCAGCAGACATATAAACACAAACTTTAAAGCCCAATTTTTTACTCATTATTCCAATACTCAATCCCAAATTTCCTGTTGAACCAACACCAATGGTATATTGCTCAAATAAGGCTTTGCATTTTTCATCAGCTAATTTTTCGTAATTATCATCTTTGTTTAATAAATTATTTTCAAGAGCAAGTTGCAATGCAAAGTGTAATACTTCATAAAACCCTCCTCTTGCTTTTATAGATCCTGCAACAGGCAATTCATTATCGCATTTCAAAAATAATCTTCCCTCTATTTTTGTTTTTTCTACTTCACTATAAAGCTTTTTAAAGTGCATAATTTCTTTCAATGGCGATTCTATTATTCCGTTTGTACTCTTTGTTTCAGGAAAAACTTTTGATAAATAAGGGGCAAATTTTTGCCACAATTTTTCTGCATCATGCAAATCGTTTTTATTCACAGGCAAAGAATTTATTTCATTCATTTTTGCTCTACTTTCATTTATCCATACTACAGTTTGCAGGTTAATAATTTTTTCTAACAAAGGATATTCTTTTATCCACTTATCTAAATCAGTATAAGACATTGTACACTATTTTTTCTAATAAAAAATTAGGTAAAGCTAAGTATAATAACTGCACAACACCAGTCATAAATTTGTCATCTTTTTATAAAAAATAGTTCCCAATAAAAAATAAAACAACTTGTTTGCTTTTAAATTGTACTATTTTTTGGAGAGCTTACACATTATAGAGAACAAATGGGTAAAAAAAGTAACTTTACTAACTAAAAACAAAATAAGATTTTTATAAAAATGTCAAAAGAGGCCTTTTTCCTGAAAACAGATTGACAATTTTCGTTACTTAAATTTGGGCAAACTATAAACTAAATTCAGAACAATGTACTAATAGCAGCAAATTATTTCCAATCTATTTTTTTACAACTTCACACCTACCTTTGCTGCAAAATTTTTTTACACATGGAATATCGTATAGAAAAAGACACAATGGGCGAAGTAAAAGTTCCTGCTCATGTTTATTGGGGTGCTCAAACCCAAAGAAGTATTGAAAATTTTAAAATTGCTCAAGATATAAACCGAATGCCTAAAGAAATTATTCAGGCATTTGCTTATTTAAAGAAAGCTGCAGCTTTAACCAACAACGAATTAGGCGTTTTAGCAGATGAAAAAAAGAATGCTATTGCCAATGTATGTGATGAAATTTTAGCTGAAAAACTAAACGACCAATTCCCTTTGGTGGTATGGCAAACAGGAAGTGGCACACAAAGCAATATGAATGTAAACGAAGTCGTAGCTTATAAAGCACATGTAAACAATGGAGGCAGTTTAACGGATAAAGAAAAGTTTATTCATCCCAATGATGATGTAAATAAATCTCAATCAAGCAACGATACTTTTCCTACAGCCATGCACATTGCAGCTTATAAAATGCTTATTGAAACTACTATTCCAGGAATAGAAAAACTACGAGATACTTTGCAAGAAAAAAGTAAAGCATTTATGAATGTTGTAAAAATTGGTCGTACACATTTTATGGATGCAACACCTCTTACTTTAGGTCAAGAGTTTAGTGGTTATTATGCTCAATTAAATCATGGCATAAAAGCCATAAAAAACACCCTATCGCATTTAAGTGAATTAGCATTAGGAGGCACTGCAGTTGGTACAGGAATTAATACACCAACTAATTATGATGTTGTTGTTGCCAAGCATATTGCAGCACTAACAGGTTTACCCTTTGTTACAGCAAATAATAAGTTTGAAGCATTGGCAGCACATGATGCTATTGTAGAGGCTCATGGAGCTTTAAAAACTGTTGCAGTAAGTTTAATGAAAATTGCCAACGATATAAGAATGTTATCAAGTGGACCTCGTAGTGGTATTGGCGAAATTCACATTCCTGATAATGAACCTGGAAGTTCTATTATGCCAGGAAAAGTAAACCCTACTCAATGCGAAGCTTTAACAATGATAGCAGCACAGGTTTTAGGCAATGATGTAGCTATAAATATTGGTGGTAGTAATGGGCATTTTGAATTAAATGTTTTTAAACCCGTTATGATTTATAATTTTTTACATAGTGCAAGATTAATTGGAGAAGGTTGTGTTTCTTTCAATGATAAATGTGCAATAGGTATAGAACCATTAACAGAAAATATTAAAAAGCATGTAAATAATAGCCTTATGTTGGTAACAGCTTTAAACACAAAAATTGGTTACTATAAAGCAGCAGAAATTGCACAAACTGCACACAAAAACAACAGCACTTTAAAAGAAACTGCTATACAATTAGGTTACTTAACTGCTGAACAATTTGACGAATGGGTTGTACCAGCAAATATGGTTGGAATATTAAAATAACTAAAATTTCTTGTTATACATTTTCATTACAAAGCCGTTACTTTACAGAACGGCTTTTTTATTTTATTGTTTATTTCAAATCATAAGCTATGCAACAAAATAAATACTTGAAATACTTTAATTTATTTTCTTTATTTGATACAAAACGAACCAGAGATATTTTTCATATAAACCCTACCATTCCTCCTACACGTACAGAAGCAACAACTATTCAAGTAGATGTTTATAAATACAATCCTTCTAAAATAAGTTTAGAGCATTTTAATAATATAGAACAAGTAACTATTTCAAACGAGCCTAACGATATAACATGGATAAATATTGATGGCATTAGAAAATTGGATATAGAAAATATTTGTAACAAATTGGGCATTCATCAACTTATTGTTGAAGATATTTTAAGTATAGGGCAAAGACCTAAGATTGATGAAATGGAAAACCTTGTATTTTGTTTATTAAATATGCTGTATTACAATGAACAAAAAGGCGAAGTAGAACAAGAACAAATTAGTATTTTATTAGGAAGTAATTTTTTAATTTCTTTTCAGGAAGATGCCGTACGAGATGTGTTCAACAATCTTAGAGAAAGACTGAAAATAAACAGCAGTAAAATTCGTCAAAGCAAAGCAGATTATTTATGTTATGCCATGTTGGATATGATTGTAGATAATTATTTTTTAGTGATGGAAAAATTGGGAGAAGATATTGAATTATTAGAAGAAAAAATTATTAGAAACAGCAATACAAGAGCTCTTGCAGAAATAAATAGTTTACGAAAAGAGTTGATTATTTTAAAAAGAAATGTATTGCCAGTAAGAGATTTGATTAGCGGTTTAGTAAGAAGTGAACATGGTTTTTTAACAGAACGAAATACCAAGTATTTTAAAGATGTGTACGACCATATTATACAAGCAAACGAATTTGTAGAAAACTATAGAGATATGATGATGAACTTACAGGATTTATATATAAGCAATGTAAACTTGCGTATGAATGAAGTAATGAAAGTTATGGCAGTTGTAACTTGTTTGCTTGCACCAGCAACAGTTATTGGTGGCATATTTGGCATGAATTTCGAAATAATTCCTATTGCACATCAACAATGGGGTTTTTATTTTACAGTGGCTGTGATGCTTATTATTCCATTGTTAATGTTATATATTTTTAAACGAAGAGGCTGGTTTTAATTTTAAAAAAAATCTACACAGGCATATAAAAAAATAGAGCCAGAGGTAGAAACCCCAGCTCTTTTCTAATCCGTACCCTATGAAAACGAGTTTACAGTTATTTTAATTGTACACACTAAAAGTGTATATTAATTTATTTGCAATTACTATTTTAATAAATTTTTTTGTTGGATATAAAACTCAAAAAAGAATTATACGCTACTATTGGATTTTTTATTTTAAAAAATGGTTTTTCATTGTTGCTGCATGTTTCAACAGCGAATGTATTTATATAAACGAGCAGTGATAGTTTTTATTTTATAATCATCAAAAAAAATAAAAATATTTTTTATTTTTCCAAAAATTGGAAAAAAATAAACCTATAATTTGCAAACAAGATTAGAATTTTAAATTAAAGAAATGATTATAGACACCCATTGCCATTTGTACTTAGAAGAATTTAACAACGATAGGAGCGAAGTAATTAAACAAGCTCAAAATATTGGGGTACAAAAATTTTATTTACCCAATATTGATAGCACTTCCATACAAGCAATGTTGCAAATGGAAAAAGAGTATCCTAATATTTGTTTTCCTATGATGGGCTTACATCCTTGTTCAGTAAAAGAAAATGTTGCAAATGAATTATCGCTAATACATGAATGGTTGCAAAAAAGAAATTTTTGTGCCATAGGCGAAATAGGTTTAGACTTTTATTGGGATGTAACTTTTAAACAACAACAATTAGAAGCATTTAAACAACAAATGCAATGGGCACTTCAATATAATATGCCTATTGTTGTTCATACACGCAATGCCATGCAAGAAGCTATTGATTGTGTTAAGCCTTTTGCACAACAAGGATTAAGAGGCATTTTTCATTGTTTTTCTGGCAACTTAAACGAAGCCAATCAAATAATTGACATGAATTTTTTATTAGGCATAGGCGGCGTAATTACTTTTAAAAATGCAGGACTTGATGTAGTGTTAAAATCAATAGATATAAAAAATATTGTTGTAGAAACCGATGCACCATATTTAGCCCCTGTGCCTTTTAGAGGAAAAAGAAATGAAAGCTCTTACTTAAAATATATTGTTGAAAAAATTGCATTGATAAAAGAAACATCTGTACAAGAAGTAGAAAACATTACTACACAAAATGCAGCAAATATTTTTTTGACACAATAATAGAAGCCTTCAAGTAATTACACTTTCTTTTACACACTATTTTTATTAGTAAAAATGAAAATGAAATTTTGGAAACCCTAATTTAAAACTTAGAGTTTATTTTTATGTTTCTTATTATTACCTTTCCGTAATGAATAATTTTGTACCACTTGCAGAACGTTTACGCCCCAATAGTTTAGATAATTTAATAGGGCAAGAACATTTAACTGGCAAGCAAAGTATTTTAAGAACTGCAATAGAGCAGGGAAAAATTCCATCCATGATTTTATGGGGACCTCCAGGTGTGGGCAAAACAACAATAGCCAATATTATTGCTCATACTTTATCTGTTCCTTATTTTCAATTAAGTGCTATAAGTAGTGGTGTAAAAGATATTAGAGATATTATTGAACAAGCCAAACAAACCACACAATCTATTTTATTTATTGATGAAATTCATAGGTTTAATAAAAGCCAACAAGATGCTTTATTGGGTGCTGTAGAAAAAGGTATTATTACCTTAATTGGTGCCACAACAGAAAACCCTTCTTTCGAAGTAAATAGTGCCTTGCTTAGCAGGGCTCAAGTATATGTTTTAAAAGCATTAACAGAAGAAAATTTATTGCAACTTTTACAGTATGCTTTGCAAAAAGATATTATACTTTGTAAAAGAAAAATTGAATTAAAAGAAACTGCTGCATTATTAAATATTAGTGGCGGCGATGCAAGAAAATTATTCAATATATTAGAACTTGTGTGTAATACTTATACCCATGAATTTGAAACATTAATTATTTCCAATGATTTGGTTTTAAAAGTAGCTCAACAAAAAATTGCCTTGTATGATAAACAAGGAGAGCAACATTATGATATTATTTCTGCATTTATAAAAAGTATGCGTGGCAGCGACCCTAATGCTGCAATTTATTGGCTTGCCAGAATGATAGAAGGAGGAGAAGATATAAAATTTATTGCAAGAAGAATGTTGATTTTTGCAAGTGAAGATATTGGAAATGCCAACCCTAATGCTTTGTTATTAGCCAATACAACTTTTGATGCTGTAAGTAAAATAGGCTACCCAGAAGGTAGAATTATTTTAAGCCAATGTGCTGTGTATTTAGCAACTTCTGTAAAAAGCAATGCTGCTTATATAGCTATTGATACTGCATTACAAACTGTTCGTGAACATGGCGATTTGCCTGTGCCTTTGCATTTACGCAATGCTCCAACAAAGTTGATGAAAGATTTGCAGTATGGAAAAAATTATCAATACGCACACAAAGGAGAAGGTAATTTTATTGAACAAGAATATTTGCCAGAAAAATTAATTGAAACAATTTTTTATAACCCTGGTAATAATGCAAAAGAAAATGAAATAAGAAAATTTTTAAAAGAAAGATGGAAAGAGAAATACAAATATTAAATTACAAACACTAAAAAATATTTTTACAATTTTATGTTATCGCAAGACACCAAAAATATTTTAGGATTACAATTACCTACTGACCCTCGTTGGGTAAATCTTACAGAAATTAGTTTAGAAGCTATTTTAACCGACCATGCTTATTGTGAGCAAAAAGCAGCTACCACTTGCATTACATTGATTCAAAGGTATAGCGATAAAGAAAAATTAGTAAAAGAATTAGCACCCATAGTTACTGAAGAATGGGGGCATTTTAGATTGGTATTGAATGAACTGCATAAAAGAAATTTAAAATTAGGTAAACAAAGAAAAGATGAGTATGTAAACAGATTAATTGAGTTTCAACAAAAAGGAGGCAGTGCAGAAGGAAGAATGTTAGACCAACTACTTACAATGGCTTTAATTGAAGCAAGAAGTTGTGAAAGATTTAAACGTTTAAGTGATAACCTTAACGACGCATATTTACGCAATTTTTATAGAAGATTTATGGAAAGCGAAGCAGGACATTATACATTATTTATTGATTTGGCAGAAACCTATATTGATGTTAAAATAGTAAGAAAGCGTTGGAAAGAATGGCTTATTTATGAAGCAGCAGTAATGAAGCAATTAGAATTAAGAGGAGATAGAATTCATTAACACATCAAAAAACATCTTCTCACCATAGAACTTATAATGAGAAGATGTTGAATTAAAAATACTTTTTAAAAAGAGTATCTAAACCCTGTATATATCATCATTCCAATAGTAGGACCCCAAACCAAACTTCCATCAAAATAATTTCCAAAAGGATTGTTTTTATCTATGAATAATTGTGTTTGTCTGTAATTCGTTAAATTTTCTCCACCAACATACCAATCAAATCCATTTTTAAATTTCTTAGTAATCTGTGCCGACATTAAAAAATAACTTGGCGAATATTCGTCAAATTGTAAATGAACAGGATTGCTTGAAGTGTTAGGTATTCTTTTTTTGCTTAACCATTGTGTTGTAAAATCTGCACTCCAACCTTGCTTAAATTCATACTCCAAATTTATAAAAGCTCTATGCTGCGATTGCAAAGGTTTTTGCATCATTCCATTTTTATAATCTGTTTGTACATCTAAAAATCTGTAGGCTACTCTTACACCTAAATCATTAAATAAATAAGTGTTCAACTCAGCCATAATTGTATTAGAAAATGATTTTCCATTTAAGTTATAAAAATGAATTTCTTGTGGATTGTAATCGTAATCTACAACTGTTTGTTGGCTAAAAATTGTTCTGTAAGCATCTATGGTAAAGAAACTTTCTTTATTATTTGTTTTGAATTTTTGCATAAAACTTATACCAAAATTGAAAGCTTTTTCTGGGTTTAAACCATAAGCATAATTATTGGTTGGGTTATCTATTTTAAAATTTCTGGAACTAATAAAGGCATTAGAATTTTCCATGAAAATATTGGCAACTCTAAAACCTGTACCTGCTGCAAAACGAAATATTGAGTTTTTAGAAGCATCAAATTTTATATGTAATCTTGGTGTAGTTATCCAACCAAATTCGTTGTGATAATCTTCTCTTATGCCTGCAATAAAAGATAAATTAGGTGTTGCAGTAAAAGTGTATTCGAAAAAGCCACCTGGTACAATTTCATTGCTTTTATATTTATTGCCAAAAACACTTTCTCTAATATTATCTCCTACAAAACTCAACCCTGCTTTATATTTATGATTGGTGTTGCCAATGATAGATTGAAAAATTAAATTGCCATAAATACCTTTTTGTTTTGCTTGGTAATGGGTTAAACCATAAATATTGTTTATATCGCTGTAATTGGCAGAAAGAATTAAACCAATACTACTATACTTTTGTTTAGGGAAAATATAGCCAATTTTTGTAGTTGCAATAAGTGCATCATTGTTTAGCATTACCCCATAACTATTAGTTGTAAGTTTATCGTTTTCGGTGAAATTAGTGTTGCCTCCAATTCTTCTATCAGAAACAGCTTTAATAATCCAGTGCATGGTTAAGCCTTTTTTATTAGCATATTCCCAACGATTGGCAATATTTATTTGATGCCCTTTTGGTATATCTAAAAAACCATCATTGTTCATATCTGTTTTAAATAAAACTGCATTGGCATGTGCTAAAGTTGCAGTACTCCATTTATCATTAAGCTGATGAGAAGTTACTAAATTGGCTTCTAATCTTCCCATCTGATTAAAATATCCATTGATAAAAAATGGTTTCTTTTGATTAGGTTTTTTTAGCTCTACATTTATTTGTCCTGCTATACTTTCATAACCATTAGCAACTGAGCCAATTCCTTTTGTTACTTGAATATTATCTATCCAAGGACCTGGAGTAAAAGCAAAGCCCATATTGCCTGCAATGCCTCTGAATTCGGGAGTATTTTCTGTAATTAATTGTGTATAACTACCAGATAAACCCAATAACTGAATTTGTTTAACTCCTGTAACAGCATCAGTATAATTTACATCTACAGTTGGGCTTGTTTCGAAACTTTCAGATAAATTACAACAAGCTGCTTTGCTTAATTCTTTTTGACCGATATTAATTTGAGTGGTAATAATATTTGATGATAAATATTTACTTCTTTTTACAGTAACTACAACTTCATCTAAACTGTTTTTTTTATGGTGGCGTAAGGTAATAGTTAAAAACTCTGGACCATTGATATCAATACTATCTTTTTTAAAATTTACATGATTGATGGCTAAGTAAGAGGGTGCTTGATAAGGAATTTCGAATGCTCCCTTTACGTTGCTTTGTACAGTAAATTCATACTTTGTATCTCGTATAGAAACATTGGCAATAGGAGTCATTTTTCCATTATCATTTTCTTCTAAAATAATTCCTCTGATTAAGTTTGGTGTAGTATTAAAATCATTGCCTCTTTTGTAATGACAACATTCGGGCAATTCGTTATATGCTTTATCAGTGGCAGGTACAGCTTCTGTATCGTGCCCTGCTGTTGCTACAGCTTTTTCTATATCAACTTTTGTTAAAGTTTTAGTATCAATTTTAAAACTCAATAATTGTGTAGCTAAATCGTATTTTACATTTTTAGCACCAGCTTTTTGTGCAGCATTTTCAATTCTTTCTTTACACATTTCGCAGCTACCTTTTACACGAAAAGAAAATTCGTGAATGCTTTGTGCCATTGTATTTATGCTTAATAAAATACCTATGGTATATA
>JAIXLB010000095.1 GCA_026931905.1 Chitinophagales bacterium | reverse complement strand
GAGTAAAACTACCGATAGATTTAAAGGTATAAATACGCTGTAATATTGATTTAATTAAGATGGGGAACTAAAAACTAAATGTAATTTTTTTAGTGAAGCCTATTGAATTTATAAATACTCTACTATCATTCACAAAACTATAAAGCATCTTCTACTACTTCCACCATAAATTTTCTTTCTTTTACTAAAAATCCATTTCCATTTTCGCAAAAATGAACTTTTAAATTTTCTACACTAATAGGATTGCCTTCAGGAATATCGGCAATGTTGCAATGCCCTAATTCATGTCCATCTATAATAATTACTAAACCACTTCCTATTGCTTGCATAACATTCCCTTCTGTAATCATCATACCTGTATCTTCTCCTAATCCAATACCAATACAGCTTGGATTGGCAGCAACTGCTTGTGCCAACCTTCCAAACCTTCCTCTTTTTTCAAAGTGAGAATCAAAAATTACATTATCCATAAAAGCTAATCCTGTGGTAATTTTTACTTCACCTTTTAAATGTGCTTTGGTGGCATTGCCTTCGTAAATCATGGTATTGCTCATAGCCATTGCACCAGCACTGGTACCTGCTATAATAAAATTTTCGTTTTGATAACGGTGTTTTAAAATATCTAAAAATTCTGTACCACCAAAAATTGCAGTTAATCGCATTTGATTACCACCACTAAACATTACTGCATCGCACTGTTTTATTCTTTCCAAATACTCTTCTTTCTTAGCATCTTCTCTGTTGCGAATATTTAATAATCCAACATTGGTACAGCCAATTTTTCCAAAAGCATTCAAATAATTTTCTCCTACTTCAACAGGTATTGAAGAGGCGGTTGTAACTACTTCAATTCTTTTATCAATACCACCTGTTTCTTCAATAATTCTTCTTAAAATTCCTAATTCAAAAAAGTTAAGATTGTTACGAAGTATTTCTCCTTTTTCTAAATCTGTTCCTTTGTCTTCTGCACCACCAATGGCAATTAATTTTCCTTTTGGACAACTCATTAATAATTATTTTATCAAACAAATATATAAGTTAGTGTAAAATAACAAAATCCTATTCATTCACATTTTGTGTAAAAGGTTTTAGCGTTTTATTTTATAATATGCTTATTATAAGTTGTATCTTGTTTGCTGAAATAAATTTAGTATGCGAAAGATTATTTTTTTAGGGATAATTTTTATAACTGCCACTATTAAAATTTTTGCAGCCGATACAACTATTATACAAGTATATTTTGATTTTGATAAATTTAATTTATCCAATGAAAACAAAACTTTACTTACTAATTTTTATAACGAACAAAAAGAGGCTGAAACTTTTGAAATATATGGGCATACCGATCAAATTGGTAGTGATTTTTACAACGATAAATTATCATTAAAAAGAGCAATAACGGTACAACATTTTTTAATAAATGCAGGTATTGATAGCAATAAAATTATTATTGTAGAAGGAAAAGGGAAGCACGAACTTTTTACTACTAAAACTAATAATGAAGCAAGAAGTAAGAACAGAAGAGTAATTATTTATGCTATAAAAACAGAAAAAATTACACCAATAATAGAAGAAGAAAAGCCCAAAGAAAAACCAGTAGAAAAGCCAGAAAACAAAACAAAAAATTTAACCGAAAAAATTCAAGATACAACTACAAAAGTGGGCGATAACCTTATTTTAAGAAATATAAATTTTTATGGAGGGAGGCATATTTTTTTAAGACAATCATTCAGTGCTTTGCAAGAGTTATTGAGTGCTATGCAAAATATTCCAACACTGGTAATAGAAATTCATGGTCATATTTGCTGTCAGGCTTTTGATGAAGATGGATTGGATTTAGATACTAAAACAAAAGATTTATCTGTAAGAAGGGCAAAAGCTGTTTTTGATTTTTTATGTTCCAATGGTATTGCTCCAGAACGAATGACTTATAAAGGTTTTGCAAGAAAATTTCCATTAACGCAAGAAACCAATGAATACGAAAAGTTGTTAAATAGAAGAGTTGAAATAAAAATTGTAAGTAAGTAATTTATGTTGTAATACTTACCTGCTGTTCTTTTAAAATGGGTAATGCTTTGTATCGCAAAATAATATTGGCACATACAATTACATCTCTTTGGCAATATTCTACTATGCGTTGTAAGTTTTTTTCTTTGTAATAAACTTCTTGTACTTTACTTCCATCTATATCAATTTTACTTGTAGGAATTTTTAATACTGTAGCTAATAAATGCAAAGAAATGTAGTTTTTATTATCACCAAACTTCCACCAATTTAAAGTGTCGAACATTTTTACTTCCCAAGGTTTTCTATCATGCAACCACAAATATTCTGGCACAGGAAGTTCATTAATCATAAGCCTTCTGCATATATAAGGAATGTCAAATTCTTTGATGTTATGACCACCAAAATAAAATTGCTTGTTATGCTTATACATTTTATTACAGAGTGCAATAAATTCTTTTAATACTGTTATTTCATCATCGCCATAAATACTTTTTACTTTAAGGTTTTGAACCCTGTTATTGTCTTCATAAAAATAAGCAGTGCTAATACAAATTATTTTACCAAACTCTGCTAAAATACCTGCTTTGTTTTTCCAGCTTTCTGCTGGTGTAGTATTTTCAGGAGTGCTTTTGCCAATTTTATTCCACCAAAGTATTTGCCATTCTGGCGATAGTTGTTCATAATTTTCTACAATAGGAACTGTTTCAATATCTATCAACAATAAATCTTTTAACATAAAAAATTATTTACAGTTTAAATATACAATAAGAAAATTACTTATAACTCGCATCTTTACTCAATTATTTTTCCTTGAAAGAGTAGTGCAATTCTTAGGCAAATTTATTTTCACATTATTTAAACATAGTATTGTATGGCATTTAAAGTATCTTGCATTGTAAATTCAAACTAAAATAAAACTATGAGCTACACACAATTTCCCACTTCTACTACTGATACAAATTCATCAATAGGAGGAAGCTCCAATCAACCTAAAAACAATAATAATAAAATAATTATTGCTGCTTTATTAATTGCATTATTAGGCACTTGGGCTTATATTATTTATGATAAAAGCAAAGTAAAAGAAGATCGTATTCAATATGTAGATAGAATAATGAAGGACTCTATAGACCGTGCAACTTTGCAAATGCAATTTGATTTATTGAGTACAAAGGCAGATTCTCTTACAGAAAATAACCAACAATTACAAGGGTCGATAGCTGAAAGAGCATCTGAAATAAATAAATTAAAAAACAGTATTGCTTCTATTTTAAAAAATAAAAATGCAACTGTAGCAGAATTAGCAGAAGCTAAAAAACAAATTGCTGAACTAAATAATAAAATAGAACAACTATTTGCAGAGATTGAAACTTTAAAAGCAGAAAACAAACAATTAACTGCAAGCAACGAACAACTGAACGAAGAAAAAAAGAAAATATCTGGAGAAAAAGATGAGTTGCAAACTAATTTGGATAAAACTAAAAAAGAAAAAGCAGCAGTAGAAGATGTAGCATCTACACTACATGCAGCCAACATAAATATTACTGCCATTAATTTAAAAGGAAGTAAAGAAAAAGAAACAAGCAAAGCCAAAAAAGCAGATTTTTTTAGAATTAGTTTTGATATAAGTGAAAACTACATTACACCTTCTGGCAAAAAATCTTTAATGGTTTGTGTGTTTTATCCTGATGGTTCTTTATCGCCTTCTAATGGCTCATTTACAGATAGAGAAGGCAACACAAAACAATTTACCAACAAGGTAGATATTGATTATGTACAAGGCAAAAAAATGAATGTAAGTTTTGATTGGAAACCTGGAAATAAATTTGAAACAGGTAATTACAAAATTGAAGTGTACAACAATGGATTTAAAATAGGCGAAGGCTATAAAAAGTTAGACAAATCTACCTTCTTAGGGTTGTAAAAAATATCTAACTTATGATGGAAGGAATTGAAAACATTAAAATTTAATTTCTTCCATCCATTTTTCTACCATTTTATAAGTAGCAGGGCAATACTCAATATTTTGTTGATGTACATGAATATAATCGGTAACTTTTTTCTTTTTTAAATGAGGAAATCCTGCACAATCTGCAGGTCTTACTTCATAAATGCTGCACTTATTATTTTCTAAATTCAAGAATGTGCAAGGTTGTGAAGTATTCATCCAATCGCCTTCTTTTTTTTCAAAATACAAATACTTTTCTTTAAATGCTGCTTGTGTCATTTTAAGATGTTTAGCAATTCGTTGAATATCTTTTGTAGTATAGGTAGGGCTCATTACTTTACAACAATTAGCACAGCTCAGGCAATCTATTTCTTTCCAAACTGCTGCATCAACTTTATCTACAATTGCATTAATATTTTTAGGAGGATTTTTTTCTACTTTACCCAAAAATTTTTTAAAAACTTTTTTATGATGATGAACTTTTTGTTTAAAGGAACGTAAATTAACTGGTTGCATTTTCTATGGAGTAATGATAAAGAATAAAAGAAATTCCAACGAATATAACTATATAATTGTACTTTTAAAAACAACACAAAAATACCTTATTACAAACTTATGTGGAAGGCTTATACCAAAGGATTTAAAGCATGGCTTCAACTCGAAAAATCGTTGAGCAATAATTCTGTTGAAGCATATTTAAGAGATATTGAAAAGTTAGTAAGTTTTTTTTCTACTCAACAAAATCCTAAAACACCCGAAAATATTTCGCTAAAAGATTTACAACAATTTATACAATGGATTGGCGAATTGGGTATGACAGCAACCTCTCAAGCTCGTATTGTATCGGGTATTAGAAGCTTTTTTAAATATTGTTTAATAGAGCAAATTATAACCAACGACCCCTCTATTTTATTAGATACACCTAAAACAAAAAGATCCTTACCCGATTTTTTAAGCTTTGAAGAAATTGAAAATATTATTGCTCAAATAGATGTAAGCAAACCCGAAGGAGGAAGAAACAAAGCCATTTTAGAAACCATGTATAGCTGTGGTTTAAGAGTAAGCGAAGTAATTAATTTAAAAATAAGTTGTTTGTATTTAGACGTAGGTTTTATTCGTGTTATAGGCAAAGGCGATAAAGAAAGATTGGTGCCAATAGGCAATGATGCTATAAAATATATTACCATTTACAAAAACGACATTCGTGTACACACACAACCCAAAAATGGTTTTGAGGATATTTTGTTTTTAAACAAGTTTGGGAAAAATCTTTCTCGGGTAATGATATTTTACATTATAAAAACATTAGCTGCTGCTGCTGGCATTACAAAAAATATTTCGCCACATACTTTTCGTCATTCGTTTGCTACACATTTAGTTGAAGGAGGTGCAGATTTAAGAGCTGTACAAGAAATGTTGGGGCACGAAAGCATTACTACCACTGAAATTTATACACATTTGGATAGAGATTATTTGCGAAGCACTTTATCACAATTTCATCCTGCATTTAAAAAATAATTATTACAATACTGTAAGGGTACTGCTGTAAGAAGTATTGTTTTCAGTATTTACAACTTTAATATAGTAGCAGCCTCTATTAATTTTTGAGGGAATATTAAATAGGTTTATTTCTTGCTTATTATTTACTTTAAATTCTTGCTCATGCAATGCAATAGCATTTTCGTTTACTAATTGTACAGCATAATTTCCTGTATTGTGCAACATTAAGTTTACTACTTTTCCTTTGGTGGCAGGGTTAGGAAAAATGGTTATGTTTTCTTTTTTAAACATTTTAAAAACTAACTTTTTCATACAATAATATTTTAGTTGTGCTAACATTTTAATAGAATAAACAAGTAGTTAAAACCTCTTTTACAATTATCTTTTTAATTGTTAGAAAAAGATGTTTTTTAGAAAAAATTTACACAAACCCACCTGTTATTTTCTTTATAAAAAAACTATAACTGCAATTC
>JAIXLB010000067.1:37326-50226 GCA_026931905.1 Chitinophagales bacterium | reverse complement strand
TTTTTATAACAGTTGCACCAACATATATCATTTAACATTTACCTTAGTGCCTTATGGCATTAACTGTAAAACATATTAATCAATCGGCAGACGATAATTCTTTGATGTATGAATACCAGCAAACCTTAAATCAAAATGCGTTGGCAACATTATTTCTCAGGTATAACGATTTGGTTTTTGGTACTTGTATGAAATATTTTAAAGATGAAGAAACAAGTCGTGATGCTGTTATGGATATTTATCAGGAGTTGGTACAAAAACTCCCTCAGCACAAGGTAGATAATTTTAAAAGTTGGTTATATGTAGTTACCAGAAACCATTGTTTAATGCAATTAAGAAAAGATAAAAAAACTCCTACTGTAGAATTTGATGGACAATTTATGCAATCTGAAGACTTTTCGCATCTTGATAATGTTTTAGAAAAAGAAACAAAATTAAACAGCCTTGAAAACTGTATTGAAGCATTAAATGATGAACAAAAGAAAAGCATTCAGTTGTTTTATTTAGAAAATAAATGTTACAACGAAATAGCAGATATTACAGGAATAGAATGGAGTAAAGTGCGTAGCTTAATACAAAATGGAAGGCGTAACCTGAAAATATGCATGGAAAAAAATGTCTGATTCAACACAACATATTAAATACACAGTAGCAGATATAGAAAAATATTTGCAAGGGAAAATGACTAATGCTGAAAGAAATACATTTGAAAAAGCAGCATTGGCAGACCCCTTTTTAGCAGACGCTTTAGAAGGCTTTGAAATGGCAGATTTAAGCAAAGCAAAAAATATGCTGCATCAAACTGAAACATTGATTAAATCATCTGCACAACAACATTATAATATAACAGGTATAGAAAAATATTTGCAAGGTAAAATGACTAATGCTGAAAGAAATACATTTGAAAAAGCAGCATTAGCAGACCCTTTTTTAGCAGATGCAATAGAAGGCTTTGAAATGGCAAATTTGAACAAAGCAAAAAAATATATTAATGAAACAGCTTCAACAATAAAAGGAGAAAAAGCAGAGCAAGCAAGAGTAATAACAATGCCATTTTACAAACAACAATGGTTTAGAATTGCAGCAGTTATTGTTTTATTTGTTGGAGCAGGAGCATCTGTATGGATGATGAATCAAAAACCTAAATTAGATAACAATAATCAATTAGCAGTTATAAATAAAGAAGAAATAAAACAAAGCCCTACTACTTCTTCTGAAGTAGAAACAGGAAAAACCAACTCTACTATAACTGATAAAATAACTACTGAAACAAAACCTGCAACTAATGATATTGCTTCTTTAGATTTTAATACAATTAATCAAGGAAATGCAGCAGCAGCGTTACATAATGGAGATAAGGGGAACAAAGATTTAAGTCAATTAAATATACCATCAACCAAAGAAGCAGCTATTATAAAAAGCAGTGTTGGTTCGGCACCTATTAATCCTGCTGCTTTAGATAGTACTGCACAAGCATTTAAAAATGATAATGCTGCTTTAGCAGAAGTAAATGCAAATGAAAATGTAAGAACAAAAAAAACATCATCTGTTGCAGCTACAACAACCATTTCAGCAAACGAATTGAATAATAAAGGAATTACTCCTGTTGGTGGTTGGAAAAAATTTGATGATTATATTAATACAAAAAGAGCAGCTTTGCATTATACAGGCGTAAATGTTGATGCTGTAACTGTAACTTTTTTAATAGATACCAATGGCAAACCTTATCAAATTCAAGCTCAAAGCCCTATTCCAGAAAAATCTGTAAGAGCTATTGAAATGATTGAAAATGGGGTTAATTGGCAAGTAAAAAATGCTACTAATAATAAGGCAGTAATAGTAATTAAGTTGTAAAATTTTCCTCAACATTTTTTTCTGCCCCTAAAATCGTGGTTCTATCCCTTCAAAGTATTTAAAAATGCAGAAGTATTATTTTTGACATTTGCTATTTATTATGGCATTGAAGTATTCATTTTTATTGGGCTTGTTTTTTTACTGCCATTCTGTTGTGGCACAGCATTCTTTTGAGAATAATACAATCAAAAAAATAGACAGCCTTATACTATATAATAAATTTGAATCTGCTCAAAAAATTACAGATAGTATTTACAAAGAACTACAATCGCAAAAAAATAGCAAAGCCTTATTATTAGAGGTAAAATACAGGAAGGCTCTTATATTAGACAGACAAAATAAACTACCTAATGAACCTCTACAAATTTTATTAAAACTTGTTGATGAAGCTAAGAGTAATAATTTGTATTCACTAAGTTGTAGAGTTAATCTCTTAATTGCACTATGCTACGAAAAAGTTACAAATTTAGAATTGGTAAATCAATATCTAAATATGGCTTATGATATTTATCAAACGCAAAAGCTTGAAAATCTTTATAGCACCTATTGCATACGGAGAAGCTCTTATTTTAGATTTTTAAAACAAAATGACTCTGCTTTTTATTACGCAAATAAAGCAAAAGAATATGCAGAAAAATATAACAACGAGACGGATTTAACTGATTCGTATATACTGCTTGGCATTGTTGCCTTTAGAAATAAAAATTACACATCAGCTTTAGAATACTATTTATTAATAAAGCATTATCGTGAAAAATATAATGACACTCTTTCGTTAGCAATGTCTTATATCAATATTGCCCGTTGTTTTAATGAAATGAAAGATTTTAAAAAAGCAATGATATATTGCGATTCATCTTATTTCTTTTTCAAGAGTAAATCTTCCCTATTGTATAATTTTCAATATCCAAAAATGAAGTATGAGATATTTGAAAACTTAGGCAATATTGACTCTGCCTATTATTATCTAAAACAATATCATCAAGAATGGGAAATAGTAGAAAAGCATGAAGAGAAAATTAAAACAAAAGAACTTGAAGAGCAATACCAAAGCAAACAAAAAGAAGCCATTATAAACAGCAAAAATCAGCAACTTATTTTTATTATCATTATACTCTTTGTGATTACAGTTGCTTCAATTTTAATTGTAAGACAAAATAGAAAAATTAGTAAGCAAAATAAAATTATCAATAAACAAATAGGAGAGCTTTCGCAAATTATAGAACAAAAACAAATGCTTTTGTCTGAGTTACAACATAGAGTAAAAAACAATTTACAACATGTAATAAGTATTTTAGAAATTCAAAAAGAATCGGTTGATTTTAATAATATTGATGAACTAATAAGAGGCAATCAAAATCGTATTCATTCCATGGCATTGTTGCATAAAAAACTACATGTAACAGAAAATGTAAATGAAGTAGAGTTGCCAAAATATATTGCAGAGCTTTCTGAATTAGTAAAAGACTCTTATGATAATCATAAAAAGAAAATTCAATTAAATATTCAATGTGAAATTGATATAATATCTTTAGATAAAGCATTTCCTATTGGTTTAATTATTGTGGAATTAGTGAGCAACAGTATGAAATATGCATTTGCAAAACGAAACATAGGCATCATAAATATTGCTATAACCACCAATGAAAATAAAACAGAAAACAAACTGAGTTATACAGATAATGGTGAAGGTTTCGATTTTAATTCAACATTAAATAAAGGCTTAGGCATTGAATTAATAAAAGGATTAATTGGGCAATTAGATGGTAGATTTGAAACAAACCAACAAGGAGGTTTTGAGCTTGTAATTTATTTTAAATAATAGCAAGATGGACAAAAAAAATATTATATTAGTTGAAGATGATTTTTTAAATAGACGATATACAAAAAAAATACTTACCGAAAACGGCTATCATGTATTAGAAAGTAAAAATGCTATTGAAACAATGGCATTGTTAAAAACACATACACCAGACCTTATTATTCTTGACATTCACCTTGGAGAAACAGATAAGAATGGTATAAACCTTGCACAAGATATTAAAGAGCTATTTAATATTCCTTTTTTGTTCCTTACAGCCTACAGTGCCACTGATGTTGTAGAAAAAGCAATTGCTACTTTGCCGCAATCCTATATAACCAAGCCTTTTAAAAATATAGATTTGATAACAGCAGTAGAACTTGCAATTCGCCAATTTAACAATCAGGAAAAACGTAAACCCGTTGTAGTAATTAAAGAAGGAGGGTTTAATATTGAACTTCCAATCGAAGAAATAGATTATATAGAATCTGATGGAAATTATCTTTTAATTTATGCTCAGGAAAAAATGTACAAAAGCCGTTTTACCATTAAACAAATTTTAGAAATACTTCCTGCAACTTCTTTTGTACAAACGCATAGGGCTTACATTGTAAATAAAAACAAAATTGAAAAGTATAATACTAAAAATGTAATAGTGAATAATAATGAAATCCCTGTTTCAAAAAATTATATTGATGATATAAAAGTTTTTGAAAGAATATAAAGTTGAACTTCAGTAAAGAAAAATCTATGCTTTTAACGAAAACACTTAAGGACAAAATTATCATTTTATTTTTTAATTTTCTATCCCTAAATACCTCTTTTTATCCCACAAAAATTTAGAACAAAAAGCCTACAAATACATTTGTTTTATAATCATCAACAATATGAAACAACTGTATTTACCAAAACTTTTCAAAACATTTTTTACATCTAAAATTGCTTTGTTAATTAATTGTATATTATTTGCGTTTGCTGCAAATGCACAAATAACAAGCATTTCGGAGTCATGTGGTTCATCTCATTTGCATCAACAAATGATGCAGAATAATGCTAATTATGCATCTAAAGTATTTGCCAACGAACAAAGATTAGTTAAATATAAAAATTCAACTTACTTAAACAAGAGTACATCTTCACAAACAAGAGTAGTGCCTGTTGTTTTTCATGTAATGAATGATGGTACACCATTAACACAAATATCGAAAGATGATATTAAGAAAGCAATTAAAGAGATGAATGAACGCTTTAGAAAAATTGCAGGATCTGAAGGAGATGGCAATGGTGTAGATGTAGGAATTGAATTTGCACTTGCTGTAAGAGACCCTAATGGAAATTGTACAGATGGAATAAATTATTGGGATATATCTGGTAATGCAAATTTTACTAATTACGTTAATAATGGTGTTAGCTCTGCCAATGGTAATCCTGGAGTGCCAGATGTTACTTTTAAAAACTTAGCAAGATGGAACCCCACACAATATTATAATATTTGGGTTGTAGGAAAAATAAATGGACCTGTAGATGTTGTGGCTGGTTATGCTTTGCTTGCAGATGGAGCTCATGGAATTGATGCTGATGGTACAGTTGTACAAGCAAAATATGTAAAGTTTGGCACAACACTTACACACGAATTAGGACATGCTTTTAATTTGTATCATACTTTTGAAGGAGATGGTAATGGAGGTCAATGCCCTACGAATGGAGATTGTGAAACAGATGGAGATAGAGTATGCGATACACCACCACACAAACGTTCAACAAGTTGTGATGCTGCTACTAATAGTTGTACAGGAGCTTCTAATGCTGCACATGTTCACAACTATATGGATTATTCAGGTGGTTCATGTCAAAACGAATTTACTGCAGGGCAAAAAGCTAGAATGTTATTTGCAATTGATAGTATTCGTAAATCTTTTTTAGCCTCCGAAGGAAATATGTCACTTGTGCCTCCTGCTGTTGCTGATGCTGATTTTATTAATCCTACAACAGTTGCTTGTGTTGGTACCAATTTGAAGTTTTATGATAAATCAACTTGTACGCCTAATACTTTTCTTAACACAGAATTTCCAGGTATTTCATTTTCTTGGACAGTAAAAAAGAATGGTAATACCGTTCACACTTCTACAAATCAAAATCTATCCTATACTTTTATAGATTCTGGTAATTATACAATTACTCTGCAAGTTACCAATACTAATGGCACTGATTCTAAAACAAGTAATCTCTTAATAACAAATCCTGCAATTGTAGCAGTTTGTCAACCTGGTTCATTCAACCCACCAAACAATTATGATGCTACACTAAATAATGTAACTTTTGGTAACATTAATAACACTACATCCATTTCAAAAAATGGAGCTTATCAGGATTTTTCTTGTACAAGTGCTACAATTGTTGATGCATTACAAACCTATCCATTAACCATTTCAGTTAAATCGTTTGCAAGTTCTGCTCAACGTTATGAGGCTTATATAGATTATAACAACAATGGCATATTCGAATATCCTAATGAATTAGTTGCTTCTGGTACTGGAGTTATCAATCAAAATAAGAGCTATTTGCACAATGTTACAATTCCTGATACTGCTGTTAAAGGAAAAATTATTCGTTTAAGGGTTATGTCTGATGTACATGCTTTTACTGATAATAAACGCAACTGTTCACAAATTTTGGATTTAGGAGATGTTGAGGATTATGGTGTTTATATTAATGGAACTCCAACACCACCAACTGTATGCCCTCCTGGTGATGTAACATTATCTACTCAAGCACAAATCAATAGCTTTCCTATTGATTATAATAATTGCAAACAAATTAGTGGCAACTTAACTATTACAGGACCTTCTGATATTACAAACCTTAATGGTTTAAGTAATTTAGAAACGATTACAGGGCAACTTAATATTGTACATAACAATAACCTTACTAACCTAAGTGGATTATCCAATTTAAAAACGGTTGGAAATAATTTTTGGATTTCAGATAATACAGCATTAACTACAATTAATGGTTTGAATGCTTTACAAACAACAGGGCAATTTTATATTGGAAATAATACAGCATTAACAACAATTAATTTTTCTAATGCCTTAACAAGTATCACTAGTTTTACCATTTTAAATAATTCCTTACTTCAAAGTATAAATGGATTCAACAATATAACAAGTATTAACGGCATAGTAAATATTGAGAATAACACAGTATTACAAAACTTTAATGCTTTTAATAAACTCGGTTCTGTAGGTAATCATTTACAATTTTCAGGCAATCCTCAACTTCAAAATATAGATAGTTTACATAAATTAACTACTGTTGGTGGTGCTTTTAATATTGCTCAAAATGGTGCATTAACAAATCTTAATGGCTTTAGAAAACTAACTACTGTTGGTGGATTTTTTCAAATATGGAATAATGCCCAATTGGTAAATATAGATAGTATTTATAAACTTACTACTGTAGGTGCAGAGCTTATTGTAGAGGATAATTCACAGTTGACAAATATTTCAGCTCTTGCAGGAGTAAATCCTAATACTATAGGAGGTACTTATGGTTTATATATTGTAAATAATACAAGCCTTTCTGTTTGTAATCTCCCTAACTTTTGTACTTACTTGGCAAATCCTTCCAATACTCATCCAAGAACAATTTCAGGTAATCTTGCTAATTGTTTAAATGAAGCTGCAGTTGTAGCAGCTTGCTCTGCACCTATAAATGAATATGTGAATTTTTTAGGTACCATGTTTGTAAAAAAAGGATCAACTGGTACAGGAAGTAGTTGGAGCAATGCCATTGGTGAGTTGGCAGATGCATTAGTAATTGCAAAAAGCATTAATGATACAAGTGCTGGAAAAGTAAAAGAAATATGGGTTGCAAGTGGTACTTATAAACCTATGTATAGCCCACAAGATGGTGTAAATTTTGGAACAAATCAAGGCAGAGACAATGCTTTTTCTTTATTGAATAATGTAAAATTATATGGCGGTTTTGCAGGTTCTGAATCTTCATTTTCTCAAAGAATTTTAGACACAGCTAATCCAACTATTTTAAGTGGAGATATAGATAATAATAATTTATTGGATTATGGAAATACATACCATGTTGTAGTTGCTGCAGGTGTATCCAGTTCTACTGTATTAGATGGCTTTACTATTAAATTGGGGTATGCAAGTTCTACTGGGTCTTTAGTTGTAAATGGTAAATCTGTTGAAAGAAGAGTTGGTGGTGGAATAGTTAACCACACGTCTTCTCCTATAATTAGAAACTGTATAATTACACAAAACAGAACTGAATATGATGGAGGAGGGTTAGCTAATTATTATTTATCAAGCCCTACAATTACTCAATGTTTTTTTACAGGTAATGTTGCAACTTATGGAGGTGCTATCGAAAACTATTATAACTCAAATCCTGTTATTATCAATACTGTGTTTACAGGTAATGTTGCATCTTATGGCAGTGGAATAGAAAGTTATCAAAATTCAATACCTGTAATTACTAACTGTACTTTTTCAGGTAATAATGCAACTTTGGGTGGAGTGATTTATGCTTATGGTACATCTACAGAACCTTTACTTTCCAATACCATTATTTATGGTAATAATCATGGCTTAAATTATGTTCCAACCAAAATTATTTATAATAGTTTAATTCAAGGGTTAGCAGATGGCTCAAATGGCAATATAAATGGTAATTCTGATCCATTGTTTGTAGATGCTCCTTTATATACTTTAGCACCTTTTACCAACGGTGATTATAGATTACAAATAGGAAGTCCAGCAATTAATACTGGTACTCCTGATACAACAAGTTTTAAAATTGGTAATAGAGATGTTGTAGGTATTGCACGAATTGTAGGTGGTACAATAGATATGGGTGCTTACGAATCTTACAAAAAATTCTTTTATACAACAGGTAATAATGCAGGCTATGTTTTAAGCAACTGGAAAAGCAATTTAGATGGTACAGGTTCATCACCTTCTGCATTTAAAGAACCAGCAGATTTTACCATTCAATCTGGTCATACAATAACGTTGAATAATGGAATGGATTTGAATGTTGGAAATAATGATGTAATTGTTCAACCCAATGCAATTATAGATGGTAACATGCCATTAATTACTGGTGGTACATTAACCAATAATGGAACTATCTCAACATTAGCCATACTATTTGGAAATCTGCATCAAACTATAAAAGGCAATGGAACTATAACTAATTTAGGTCTAAATAATTCTGCAGGTGCTACCATTGAAACAAATAGTATTGTAAATATAACAGGCACTTATACTCCTGTTTTAGGAACTTTAACTACCAATAACGGATTGTTTTTATTAAGCAATGAAAATGGTACTGCTCGTATAGCTCAAGGTACTGACAATTATATTAATGGCAATGTAACAATAGAACGTTACATACCTGCTAAAGCAGCACGTAAATGGAGTTTTATATCAAGCCCTGTAAGTGGTACTATACACAATACATGGCAACAACAAATACATATTACAGGTGCAGGTACAGGAGGTACACCTTGCCCTACATTTACACCACATAGCAACGGTTTTGATGCAACAGTAAGCAATGCTCCCAATATTTATACTTATGATGCTTTACAAATAAGTGGTAACCGTTGGAAAGTTCCATCAAGTACTTTGTCAGACATCATAGATGCAGGTAAAGGATTTAGAGTAAATATTCGTGGAGATAGAAGCTTAGGTTGTAGTTTGTTAGATGGTAGTCCAAGCGGTTTAGTACCAAGTGCAGTAACATTAAGAGCTACAGGAGCTTTGAACAATGCTGCAAAAAATATGGGCAGCTTTAGCATAATTTATCCTAACAATGGCATTAACAATTATGTATTTGTAGGCAATCCATATCCAAGTGCAATTAGCTTTAGTGCATTGCTAACAACCAACAATAGTAGTATTAATAATACTTATGCTTTGTATGTGCCTTCAAGCCCTTCAGGAGTGTACAGCTATTGGGATGGTTCAAGTTTTACTGGAGGTTCAGGTTATAATAATTTGAGAGGTAATACAATAGCCAGTGGACAAGCATTTTTTGTACAATCTAAAGTAGCAGGAAATCTAACCATGTTTTTTGAAGAAAGTCATAAAACAGATGGAACCAATACAGGTTATTTCCGTACAAACAATTATAATGAAAAACTAAGAGTACACTATTTGCAAAATGACCATTCACAAATAGATGAAATTGTAATTCGTTATGCCAATGATGCAACAATTAATAATGCAGAGGAAAGCAGTTTAGATATTGCTTCTATAAATAGTGGAAGCAATTATATAACAAGCCTTAAAGGGAACAAAGGCATGGCTGTACAAACAAGAAGTCTGCAAACACTTACCACAGATACAGTTTGGCTGAATGTAACAAGTACACAAAGTGCAACATACAAACTAAATTTTAGCGAGTTTGAAAATTTTGCAACAGCAGAAATTTATTTGATAGACCATTACACTAATATAACACAAAATATAAAACAAAACACAGTATATGAGTTTAGTGTAGATAAGGATATACCAGAAACAAAAGGTGCAAACAGATTTAGTGTAGTCTTTAATAAAAAACTACAACCTGAGTTAACATGGAACAGTATAAAACTTTATCCTAATCCAGCTAAACAAGTAGTATCAATACAATTACCAAATAATACCGATAATAAAATTTATTACATTATTAAAGTAACAGATGTAACAGGTAAAACAGTAATGCAACAAAAAACAAATGGTAATACAGAACAATTAAACATTAACAAACTAATCAATGGAGTTTATATAGTAGAAATAATAGACAGTAAAGGCAACAGAACAACAGAAAAATTAATTAAGAACTAAAAAATAAATGATCATTCTTCTCCTTTGTATGTCATCCTGAGCGAAGCAAATAAAAGCATGTCATTCTGAATGAAATGAAGAATCTGTTTGTGCTTTTGTAATGCTTTGCAAGAGATCCTTCGCTTTGCTCAGGATGACATAATTTTTTGTTTCGCTTACGCTCAACATGGCATGTTTTTCATTTCATTTAGAATGAACATCTAAAATAAAATAATTATGAAAACTAAATTATTAAGAGTAACAGGAGTGTTGGTAATAATAATGCTAATAGCAATACCTGTAATGGCACAAGACAATTTTCCAGAGCCAGAAGATGATATTCCAATAGATGGAGGAATAACTTTATTGCTTGTAGCAGGTGCTGGTTATGGTGCTAAAAAATTAAAAGAAAAAAGAAGAAAGTAAAAAATGTAAAAATAAAAACCCTGAGTATTTCAAAAATGCTTGGGGTTTTTTGACCAATGACTAATGACCAATGACTAAATTTACACACTCACATTAAAATCTCTTAAAGCATCGTTGAGGCTGGTTTTTAAATCTGTGCTTGATTTTCTTTTACCAATGATTAATGCACAGCTAACACCGTATTCACCGGCAGGAAATTGTTTGTTGTATGTACCGGGTATTACTACACTTCTTGCAGGTACACGTCCTTTCATTTCTACAGGAGTATCGCCGCTTACATCTATAATTTTGGTGGATTGAGTTAATACTACATTAGCACCTAATACGGCTTCTTTTTCTACAATTACACCTTCTACTACTATACAACGGCTACCTATAAAACAACCATCTTCTACAATCACAGGGCTTGCTTGTAAAGGTTCTAATACTCCGCCAATACCTACACCACCACTTAAATGCACTCCTTTGCCAATTTGTGCACAACTGCCTACTGTAGCCCATGTGTCCACCATAGTTCCTTCATCTACATAAGCCCCAATATTTACATAGCTCGGCATTAGCACAACATTCTTTGCCAAATAAGCACCATAACGAGCCACTGCATGAGGTACAGCTCTTACACCTAATGAAGCATAATTTTTTTTCAATAACATTTTATCGTAAAATTCAAAAGGAGCTACATCCCATGTTTGCATTTGTTGAATACCAAAATATAAAAGTATAGCTTGTTTTACCCATTCGTTTACCTGCCATTCACTATTGCCTACAGGCGAAGCTGTTCTTAATTTTCCTTTATCAACTTCTTCAATTACTGCTCTTATGGCATCGGTATATTTTGTTTCTTTTAATAGTTCACGGTTGTTCCATGCTTCTGTTATCAGTTGTTGTAATTCCATTATTAAAAATTTTGGCGAAAGTAAAGAATTTGGAGTTTGAGTGTTTAAAAGTTTAAGAGTTCAAGAGCTGGAAATAATTATAATTGTATTGAAAGTTTAACCAATAATGTTATATGAACCACAAACTACAAACCACAAACTTTTCAAACTATTTATTTCCAAAGCACATCATAACCAAATCTTATAAGTGTAGCAACAATAACTACTAAAAAAAATATTCTGATAAACTGATTACCTTTTTTAACAGCCATTCTTGCACCTAATGCACCACCTAAAGCATTGCACACTGCCATAGGTACAGCAATGCTCCATATTATAGAACCTTTAAATACAAAAAATACTACTGAACCAAAATTGGTAGCAAGATTGATGATTTTAGCATGAGCAGATGAGTGTAAAAAATCAAACCCCAATAATGTAATATGTGCCAATACTAAAAAACTGCCTGCACCGGGACCTATAAATCCATCATAAAAACCTAATGCTATACTTATTAAAACAGTATAAATCATTTGCATTTTAAATGAATGATTTTTATGTGTATGCTGTCCGAAATTTTTCTTTGTATAAGTATAAATGGCTACAAAAGTTAATACAATTAGTAAAACAGGCTTCATATAATCATTGTGTACCAGCGTTAATATATAAGAGCCTGTAAATGCAAAAGTGAAAGCTAATATTACAGATACTGTGAGCAGCTTTCTGTTCATAGTTACCTTTTGTGCATAATGCCATGCAGCAAAAGCAGTACCACTGCATGCAGGTATTTTTAATGTGCCTATTACTGTGGCAACAGGCAAATGTGGAAGCAATACCAATGCCATGGGTGTTTGTACTAATCCGCCACCGCCTGAAACGGCATCTACAAAACCTGCTGCAAATGCTACTGTACAAAGTAATAAGATGGTTGTGGTATCCATTTAGAAGTTTGTAGTTTGTAGTTTATAGTTTATAATATTTTTGCTAACTTCACCATCATCCAACTCCAAACCACAAACTCCAAACTATATAACTGTACTACTGTGCAAAGTCCAATTCAAAATTTCCTTTTATTCTTTCCATTGGTGGATTAAAGTAGCCAAATTTTATT
>JAIXLB010000067.1:0-37316 GCA_026931905.1 Chitinophagales bacterium | reverse complement strand
TTCAAAATTTCCTTTTATTCTTTCCATTGGTGGATTAAAGTAGCCAAATTTTATTTCAGGAAATTCTTCTTTTATTAAATTCATCATTTGTTTAACCCCAATCATTTCACTTGTTTCTGATATGCCAATTAAACCTAAATACCAATCTGGGTCTATATTAAAATTTCGCCATTGAATCATTTTTAAATTGGTTTCTTTTATAAGTTTTCTTAATGCTTCGTATTCTTCTACACTATCAGTCATACCAGGAAAAACAAAATAATTTATACTGCTCCATCCACCACATTCATGAGCAACTTTTAAAGATGCAACAATATCATCAAACGAATAATTATTAGGACGATAATATTTTGTATAAATGTCTTTTTGTGCACTATTGATGCTTACACGAATGCTGTTTAAACCTGCATTAAATAATTGTTTTACTGCATCTGGCTTTGAACCATTGGTATTAATATTTATGCTGCCCTTGTTGGTATGTTTTCTAATTTCTATAATGGATTGTTTGATAGTTTCCCACATCAGCAAAGGCTCACCTTCGCATCCTTGTCCAAAACTTACTATTGGGTAAGGAGCAGTCATTAAATGCGGCACTGTATATTCTACAATTTCTTCAGCAGTAGGTTTAAAGGTTAATCTATCTTGAGGAGATGTAATATCTTCATCTGTGGGTTGAAAAGAAACACAGCCAATACAATTGGCATTACAAGCTGGAGAAATGGGTATAGGGCATTCCCAACGATGTAAAGAAAAATTTCTTGCTGCAGGACAACTATAAGTCATACAGCAAGTTTCCATTAAATGTTTTACAAGTCTGTTGTTAGGGTATTGTTGTAGTAAATTTTTTGTACCAGATTCTATTTCATTCTCATTATAGCCAGCACACTCTTGCCTTATGTCTTTTTCAATTCGTAAAGCTGTTACATAAGTTTTGTTGTTGTACCAACCAGCAGCAGTATAACAAAACAGAGGCAAAGTAGGAGCATTTTTTTCTGTTTCGTAAGCTGCTAAAAATAGACTGGTGTGTGCAGGAGGAATAAATGCTGCAACAGCCCAACCTTTTTCGCACAAACGCATTTCGCCTGTTGTGGTATCTATGCCAATAGCTTTTCTACCTGGTAGTTCATACAAATTTCCTCCATCAGGTAATTCAATCCAATTATCTAATGTTACTTCAAAAGCATCCCAAGCTGCACGTCCTAAAGCATACAAAGAAGTATCTTCAAAAATATTTCCTTTACCATCAGAATATAAAAGATATGGTTTGTGTTGTAGCATATACTATAATTAATCTACTAAATTTTTTTTACAAAAGTCGTTAAATTCGTTTTCTTCTGTAAGGCTTATTTTTTCTGCTGTTTCAGATTGAAATATTTTGTTGTTTTTAAAATCAATAGTTAATAAGCCATCTTTCAAAATAATATTTTTTATGCTTTGCCAGTTGTATTTTTTAGTAAATAAATTTTTTAAAGAAATATCAGTTTTGTTGATAAAAACAGTTGTATCTTTTGTAAGAGTTTCTCCTAAAAAAAATAAAATTGAAAATAAAATAGCAAGCCAATAATAATCTAATTTAATCCAAGCTATTGCCACTAAAAAATAGCCTAATCTATAAGTTGCAATAGTTGCTCTTTTACTGAATAAATTATAAAATACTATCAAAAAAATAATAGCAGTATTAACAAATAATATTTTATAATTTGATGGATTGTGTAATGCAAAAAACAAAATGAGCAAGCTATTTATCAATAAAAGCCCACAAGCCAATAACCATATTTGCTTTTTACGCGTATTTGTTATAGAAAAAGTATAAGAAACGGGCATATAATTTTTTAATCTTTCATAACCAAGTTACACATTTTCCATAAAATTCTTGCAGCAACATTACTATCCCAATCGTTTTCACCAATGCCGCTTTCTACTACATCAAAACCAATTATTTTTTTATTGGCTTCTTTTATTTTTTTAAATAAGTATAAAATTTGTTCTACTTCAAAACCGCCAGCAACTGGCGTTCCTGTATTAGGACAAAGCTTAGGATCTAAGCCATCAATGTCAAAACTAATATAGATGGTATCTGGTAGAGCATCAATAATTTCAGTAACAATATTTTTCCAAATTTCTCCTTCGTATATTCTGTGTTTAATATCTCTGTCAAAAAAAGTTGTTACTCTGTTGTTGCTGTTTTTTATGTAATTATATTCTGTATCGCTATAATCTCTAATGCCAACTTGTACTAATTTTTTTACTTGCGAAATTTCGTTTAATACATTGTACATAATGCTTGCATGGCTATAAGTAAAATTTTCATAAGCTTCTCTTAAATCGCAATGAGCATCAATTTGTAATATACCAAAGTTGTTGTATTTTTCTGCAATAGCTTTTACATAACCCATTGTAGTGCTATGATCGCCACCTATTAAGCCTACAAACTTGTTTTTGTTCAATAAAGTTTTACATTGTTCGTACACCCAATTATTCATAAATACACAACCTTCATTAATTTCTTTTAGGTTTTTGCACATGAATTTATTTTGGTCAGGGTTTTCGCCTTTGGAAATATAATCAATGTATAGCTCTGCTTCTTTTCTAAGATAATCGCTTTTAGAGAGTAATTTTTTTTCTACAGGAAGCATATAAAAACCTTTTTTCCAAACATCCGGTGCATCAATATCAAATAAATCTACTTGTAAAGAAGCATTGAAAATATGTTCTGCAGATCTTGCAGTTCCTGTACCATAGCTTACTGTAACCTCCCAAGGCACAGGTAATAATACTAATGCAGCTTCTTCTTCTGTAAAAGGTAAACCAAAAATATTGTTGTTAGGATTACCTAAATCGTTTGGGTTAAAATTCGATATATCTGCCATTGCTATTGTTTAAAGGTTTTGTTGAAAATTATTGACAAGTTTTTTAATGATTAGTCTTCCATTTTTTCAGGACGCATTTGAGGAAATAATAACACATCTTGAATACTTGGTTGATTGGTCATTAGCATTACTAACCTATCAATACCAATACCAATACCACTTGTAGGAGGCATTCCATATTCCAATGCCCTTAAAAAATCGTAGTCAATAAACATGGCTTCATCATCTCCACGTTCCATTAATTTTACTTGCTCTTCAAATCTTTCACGTTGATCAATGGGGTCGTTTAATTCGCTATAAGCATTGGCAATTTCTTTTCCATTTACCATTAATTCAAATCGTTCCACCAAACCATTTTTGCTTCTATGTTTTTTGGTTAATGGACTCATTTCTACTGGATAATCAATAATAAAAGTTGGTTGTACATAATTATGTTCGCTGGTTGCTCCAAAAATTTCATCAATTAATTTTCCTTTACCTATTGTGGGCGAAACATCAATATTTAATTGTTTACAAACTGCTCTAAGCCCTGCTTCATCTTTTTCAGAAATATCTATACCTGTATTTTCTTGTATGGCATCAAAAATAGAAATGCGTTTAAATGGTGCTTTAAAACTTATTGTTTTATCGCCAACTTGAATTTCTGTTGTACCATGTAATTCAAGAGCAACTTTTTCTAAAAGTTGTTCTGTTGTTTCCATCATCCAGAAATAATCTTTATAAGCTGTGTACCATTCTAAAATAGTAAATTCAGGATTATGAGTTCTATCCATTCCTTCATTTCTAAAGTTTCTGCTAAACTCATATACCCAATCAAAGCCACCCACAATTAATCTTTTTAAATACAATTCATTGGCAATTCGTAAATAAAAAGGAACATCCAATGCGTTGTGATGTGTAACAAAAGGACGAGCAGCAGCACCCCCTGGAATAGCTTGTAATACAGGTGTATCAACCTCTAAAGCTCCATGCTCATTTAAAAAAGTACGAATGGTATTTGTCATTTTCGTTCTTTTAATAAATGTTTCTTTAACCGATGGGTTTATAATTAAATCTGCATAACGTTGTCTATATCTAAATTCAGGGTCAGTAACTTCGTCAAAAACATTTCCTTCTTCATCACGTTTTACTACTGGCAAAGGCTTTAAACTTTTAGTAAGTAAAGTAATAGTTTGTGCATGAATAGAGGTTTCGCCTGTTTTAGTAATAAAAACAAAGCCTGTACAACCTATAATATCGCCTAAATCCAAGCCATGTTTTATTACAATATCCCAAAAACTTTTATCTTCTTCTGGGCAAATTTCATCACGTTTTACATAAAGTTGAATAATGCCTTTGCTGTCTTGTATTTTGATAAAAAATACTTTTCCTTTATCGTTAATACTCATTATACGACCTGCAACACAAACGTTTAAAAAATCATCTTTTTTTTCTTCCGAAAAATTATTTTTTATATCAGTAGAATAAGCATTTACAGGGTATAATGGTGCTGGATAAGGATTAATGCCAGAAGCCTGAATTTTATTTAATTTTTCTCTACGAATAATTTCTTGCTCACTAAGTTGATGGCTCATAAAAATTTTCAATTTAAAAGAATTGCAAAAGTAAGGAGTTAAGCAGTTTGAGAGCTATTGATTTTGATGCCTGAAGTGTAAAGAGATGTTATATTTTTTAAATAGTAGATCAAAAATACAGTTGACTTAAAGGAGTACCTGTTGAAAAGTTTGGCAATTTAAAAATTAACCCAGCAGCGTTGTTTGGTATTGAATGAATTTACTTTATAAGAATAACTTTATACATTTAATTCTAAAAAAATAGGGCAATGGTCGCTGTGTTTTACATCTGGTAAAATGGTAGCTGTTTTTATGTTATTTTTTAATGAACTTGTAACACAAATGTAATCAATTCGCCAGCCTTTATTTTGCAATCTTACACTTGGAAAACGCTGACTCCACCATGTGTATGCTCCTATTGTTTCTGGGTTTTTAAAACGAAAACTGTCTATCCAATCGTGATGCAAAAATGTAGTAAGCCATGCTCTTTCTTCAGGTAAAAAACCAGATGAATTTTTATTTCCTTTGGGGTCGTGAATATCAATTTCGGTGTGTGCAATATTATAATCTCCAGTAAGTATAATGTTTGGTTTTTCTTTTCTTAATGTTTGTACATAAAGAAATATTTCGTCTAACCATTGGTATTTATAGGTTTGACGTTCATCGCCACTTGTACCACTTGGAAAATAAGCATTGATTAAGGTAACATTTTTAAAATCTAATTGTATCACTCTTCCTTCAAAATCACTTTGTTCTATTTGCGTTCCATACACTACATTTTCTGGTTTAATTTTTGTAAAAACGGCTACACCACTATATCCTTTTTTTTGAGCAGAAAAAAAATAAGTTTCAAATCCTAAATCATGAATGGGTTTTAAATCAATATCTTTTTCTGTGGCTTTTGTTTCTTGAATACAAATAATATCTGCAGGGTTTGTTTTCAGCCAATCTATAAAACCCTTTTTTATTGCAGCCCTTATGCCATTTGTGTTGTACGATATTATACGCATATAAAATGAAGATTTATTGACTACAAATTAAAGAATGATTTTTGTAAAAAGAGAATATCATTATACATTCACGATTAAGAAAATAAGATTTGAGTATGAAACATAAGAGTAAAAATATTCCATTTAAAAAACATGCTTATTTAGAGGGTCCTAAACCAAGATTGCACGAACTTTCTTTTGTATGGAAAGTGTTTAAAGAATTTATACAAGCCTTTAGGGTTTTGCATTTTAAAAGCCCTTGTATTACTGTTTTTGGTAGTGCAAGATTTAAAGAAGATCATACCTATTATATTGCAGCAAGAGAATTTGGCAAACGCATAGCTGCATTGGGTTTTACTACAATGACAGGCGGTGGACCTGGAATTATGGAAGCTGCAAATAGAGGTGCATTTGAAAATAGAGGATACAGCATTGGTTGTAATATTAAATTGCCTTTTGAACAACATGAAAATCCTTACTTGCATCAATCCTTTACATTTAATTATTTTTTTACAAGAAAGGTGGTAATGGTAAAATATTCTTATGCTTTTATTATTATGCCTGGTGGCTTTGGTACCATGGATGAATTTTTTGAAACCATTACTTTAATCCAAACTAAAACAATTAATGATTTTCCGGTAGTACTGTTTGGAAAAAAATATTATGAATCATTAATGAAATATATTGAAGAAATGATTGAACAAAAAACCATTGCTGCCGATGATTTAAAATTAGTATTACTAACAGATGATTTTGATGAAGCTATGCAACATATTAAAACATACATGAAAGAGCATTATAAAAAACACAAGGTTTGTAAAAAACATTGGTGGCTTTTTGAAGGTATGTAAAGTTGTGAATTATTGTAGGTTTAATTCTTGTTTTAAAAATTTTGCTGTATAGCTTTCTTTGTTTAAAACTAATTCTTCCGGTGTTCCTTCAAATAAAATTTTTCCTCCATTATCGCCTCCTTCTGGTCCTAAATCAATAATATAATCTGCTAATTTTATTACATCAAGGTTGTGTTCAATAATTAAAACAGTGTTGCCTCTATCTACTAATTTATTTACAACTTCCATTAATAATTGTATGTCCTGAAAGTGTAAGCCAGTTGTGGGTTCATCTAAAATGTAAAAAGTTTTTCCTGTATCTTTTTTGCCTAATTCTGTAGAAAGTTTTACACGCTGTGCTTCGCCACCACTCAGTGTTACAGCACTTTGACCTAAAGTTATATACCCTAAACCTACGTCTTGCAATACTTTTATTTTTCTGTATAACCAAGGTACAGCATTAAAGAAATCGCAAGCTTCATCAACAGTCATGTTCAAAACATCGCTAATAGATTTTCCTTTGTAACGAATTTCTAATGTTTCTCTGTTGTAGCGTTTGCCATTGCATTTTTCGCAATGCACATACACGTTGGGTAAAAAATTCATTTCTATTTCTCTCATGCCACTTCCTTCACAAACTTCACATCTGCCGGTTTTTACATTAAAGGAAAAACGACCTGGAGTATAACCTCTTATTTTTGATTCAGGAACATTGGCAAATAAGGTTCTTATTTCTGTAAAAAAACCACAATAAGTTGCAGGGTTGCTTCTTGGTGTTCTGCCAATGGGGCTTTGATTTATTTCAATTACTTTATCAATGTTTTCTAACCCTTCAATGCTTCTATATTCTTGTACAGGAATTTTACTGTTGTAACAATGTTTGCTTAATATAGGATATAATGTTTCATTAACTAAAGTGCTTTTGCCACTACCACTTACACCTGTTACAACAATTAATTTTCCCAAAGGAAATTGTACAGAAATATTTTTTAAATTATTGCCTTTAGTGCCAGTAAGTGTAATGTATTTTCCATTGCCTTTTCTTCTTTCTTTAGGCACTTCAATATTTTTTTTGCCTGCTAAATATTGTGCAGTTTCTGTTTGGCTTTTTAAAATTTCTTTAGGTGTGCCTTGTGTTACAATTTCTCCTCCATGTTTTCCTGCTTTGGGTCCTATATCTATTACATAATCGCTTGCAAGCATAATGTCTTTATCGTGTTCTACTACTAAAACACTGTTACCAATATCTCTTAAATTTTGTAGAGCATCAATTAATTTGTGGTTATCTCTCTGATGTAAGCCAATGCTGGGCTCATCTAAAATATAAGTAATACCTTGTAGTTGGCTACCAATTTGTGTTGCTAATCTTATTCTTTGACTTTCGCCACCACTTAAAGATTTACTACTTCTATTGAGTGATAAATAATTTAAACCAACGTTCAATAAAAACTGAACTCTTTCTCTTATTTCTTTTAAAATATCTTTTGCAATAGCATTTTGTTTTTGCGATAATTTATTTTCAATACCCTCAAACCATTGCATGAGTGTATCTAAATTTAAGTTGCTTAGCTCGCTAATGTTTTTATTATTTATTTTAAACCAAAGGCTTTCTTTTTTTAATCTTGTTCCATTACATGTAGTACAGGTTACTTGTACCATATATTTTTCAACCCAACCTTGTAATACTTCATTGCTTAATGAAGAAGTAAACCAGCGTTTAAGCATTGGAATAATGCCTTCATAACTGCCAGTGTAAGCATTTGGTATATTTTCATCATCCATTATTAGTGTTACATTATTTGTAATGCCTTTATCTCCATACAACAATAAATTCAAATGCTCTTTACTTAATTGTTCTATAGGCGTATCTAAATTTATTTTATTTTTTTTAGCAAAATCTGCCACTTGTTTGTAAACACTTGCTTCTCTTTGTTCTCCTAATGGTGCAATACCTCCTTGCTTTACAGTTTTTGTTTTATCGGGTAAAACCAAATTCATGTCTATGGTAAAAATATTTCCTAAACCATTGCAAGTAGGGCAAGCACCATAAGGTGAGTTGAATGAAAATGCATTGGGCGAAGGTTCTTCATAAGAAAGTCCTGTATCTACACACATTAAATGTTTACTAAACAAAGATTCTTTATTGGAATTAATACTGTTATTTACTGCCACTACAAACATTAAATCTTTACCAATTTTTAAGGTTTGTTGCACACTTTGGCTTAATCTTATTTTTATATCATCTGTTATACTAAGTCTATCTACTACTACTTCTATATCATGAATTTTGTATCTATCTACTTGAAGTTTAGGAGTTAAATCTACCACTTCGCCATCAATTCTTACTTTTAAAAATCCTTTTTTTCTTGTTTCTTCAAAAAGCTCTCTATAGTGCCCTTTACGACCACGAACCAATGGAGCAAGTAATAAAACTTTTTCGTTTTTAAATTTTTCAAAAATGGTTTGTACAATTTCTTCCTCACTAAGTTTTAGCATTTTTTTTCCAGTATTGTAACTATAAGCTTCTCCAATACGAGCAAAAAGCAAACGCAAAAAATCGTACACTTCTGTAACGGTGCCAACTGTGCTTCTTGGGTTTTTATTTGTAGTTTTTTGTTCAATAGAAATTACAGGCGAAAGTCCCGTTATTTTATCTACATCTGGGCGTTCCATATCGCCTAAAAATTGCCTTGCATAAGCACTAAAGCTTTCCATGTATCTGCGTTGCCCTTCATTGTAAATAGTATCAAAAGCCAAAGAACTTTTTCCACTACCACTTACCCCAGTAAAAACAACTAATTTATTTTTAGGAATAGCAATATCAATATTTTTTAAGTTATTTTCTCTTGCACCCAATACTTCTATAGTATCATTTGTATTGCCAATTGCTTTTGTGTGTTTACTCATTCGTGTTGTTGTATCAAAAGTGTAAATGTAATTCTTTGCTTTTTGTAACTGAAAACTAAAACTTAAATTTTTATTTTAAAAAAATGATTGTATAATATACAATGAATAATTATTTATAATGATATAAAGTAAAAGTTGTTGGTTATAAGCAAATGTTGATAAACTTAGATATATTTTAACATTTACTAACAAGTTTTAAAAATACCCATTATTGGGTATGAATGTATTGATTTTTACCCTTTACTTTGCACCAATTATTTAACCCTTTTTAAAAAAATAGTATGAAAAAGATTTTCACAATCGCATTATGTACTGTAATTGCTTTTACAGTAAACGCTCAGAAGAAAGAATCTTCTAGCCAAAAATTTAGTTTTGGAGTAGGTCCTGTTTTAGCAATGCCAACTTCAACAGGTTATAGTTTTGGATATGGTGCTGAAGTACAAGCTACTTACCATGCTTCTGAAAACTTCGATGCATTTGCACAATTAGGCTTTAACAACTTTTCTATTAAATCTTCATTTGGAGGTGGTAGCCAAGGTTTAATTCCTGTATTAGTGGGTGGTCGTTATGTATCAGGTGCTTTTTCTGCAGGTGCAGGTATTGGTTTTGGTTCTTTCACTAAAGGTGGAGGAAGTGGTTTTATGTATAGCCCACAAGTTGGTTATAGCTTCGACAAAATGCAATTAATTTTAACTTACTCTGGCGTTTCTGTAACTGGTGGTTCTTTTGGATTCATTGGTCTTAAAGGATTCTACAACTTCTAATTTTATATTAAAAGTTTAAATAGAAAGGCTGCTCAAATTCGGGCAGCTTTTTTTTATTTTATTTATACTTCAAAAAGTACTATTTTGGCAATTCATCAATAAATTTTTTAATTATGAGTAATTTTATTTTTTACGGTTTTGTATTATTAGTTGTTTTATCTTTTTTAGGCTTATTTTTTATAGTAAAACAACAAACTGCAGTTATTTTAGAACGACTTGGAAAATTTCAAGCTGTACGATTGGCAGGCTTTCATTTAAAAATCCCTTTTATAGATACTATTGCTGGAAGATTGAGCTTAAAAATTCAACAACTTGATGTAATAGTGGAAACGAAAACAAAAGATGATGTATTTGTGAAACTAAAAATTAGTGTACAATATGTAGTAATAAAAGATAAAGTGTATGAGGCTTTTTATAAGTTGGATAATCCTATGTCGCAAATTACATCTTATGTATTTGATGTTGTAAGAGCAGAAGTTCCTAAACTTAGATTAGATGATGTGTTTGAAAAGAAAGATGATATAGCTATTGCAGTAAAAGGAGAATTGCAAGATGCAATGAATGAATATGGCTATGATATTATTAAAACCTTAGTAACAGATATAGACCCAGATACTGAAGTGAAACAAGCTATGAATCGTATTAATGCAGCAGAAAGAGATAAAGTTTCTGCACAATATCAAGGCGATGCTCAACGAATTTTAATTGTAGAAAAAGCAAAAGCAGAAGCTGAAAGTAAAAGATTGCAAGGGCAGGGTATTGCAGATCAAAGAAGAGAAATTGCTAAGGGTTTGGAGGAGTCTGTAATTGTTTTAAACAGAGTAGGTATTAATTCTCAGGAAGCATCGGCTTTAATAGTTGTTACGCAACACTACGATACTTTACATTCTATTGGTTCATCAAATAAATCGAATTTAATTTTATTACCTAACACTCCAAATGCTGCTGGCGAAATGCTAAATAATATGGTAGCAAGTTTTAGTGCTGCTAATATGATAGGGCAGGAACTGAGAAAAAAAACAAATGATATTTCATCTTCAGCAGAAGATAATACAAATGCTTAGAATAGGTTTGTACTATCTTTTACGGATTAAGAAATTTTATAAATAAGGAATAATAGTTGTAAATAAAAATGCTATTTTTATTTCTACAAAATATGATTATCTATGTATAATACAAACAGAAAAAAAATAATTTTAATGTCGTTATTGTCGGTATTTGTAACATGTACTATTTTTTCTTTTACCAACAAACAACAGCCAGAGCCTAAAAAATTTAAAAACTTAAAAGTACTTCCAGAAAATATTTCTCATGAAGAATTGGATAATATAATGGACGCTTTTAAGGTATCCTTAGGTGTAAAATGTGGTTTTTGCCATGCTCCTTCTAAAGAAAATCCTAAAAGATTAGATATGGCAAGTGATGATAACCC
Organism: Chitinophagales bacterium; assembly: GCA_026931905.1. GTDB lineage: Bacteria > Bacteroidota > Bacteroidia > Chitinophagales > Chitinophagaceae > UBA1930. The sequence continues at coordinate 25,971 of JAIXLB010000067.1, read as the reverse complement.
TATGAAAAATATTGCAAGAGATATGATGCGAATGAGCATGGAAATGAATCAAAAGTATATGGCTAATATACCACATGCAGATACAGTAAAAATTCAAATGATTACTTGTAATACCTGTCATAGAGGAGCAGCTAAACCTTTTGGAGAACCCATGGTTAAACCTCAAGGACAGCCAAGCAATGGAGGTGCACCAGCAAAAAGTGGAAAATAATTTTATAAAAATTTAATTGAAATAGACCTTGTAAATTGTATTTATGAGGTCTTTTTTATTTGCCTTAAAATGCCTCTTATATCGTGTCGCATTTCATCACCAATTTCATCTTTTGGAATAAGTAAAAATGATTTTGCATTAAAGTACAGATGAAAAAAATTAGGACTTTCGGTATAATGCTGAAATTTTTGCCAAGCCCATTCAGCAGTACCTGCTTCTGATTCTAATATTAATTTATTGGTTGTAAATTGTACAATAAAATGTTGTTGAAACATGTCTGTTTTATTATAAACAGAATAAGGCATAATATACCATATTGCCAACATAATTAATAACCATAAAACAGAACCTAATAAAAAATACTCAGGGCGAATTTTTTTAAAATAAAATAATATAGCCGATGCAATAGCAAAAATATTTACCACAATAATAAGTAAGCGTATTTCTTTTTTTGCTATAAAATGATAGCGTAAAGCCTGTATTGTTTTTCTTTTATTGTAGTAAAAGCCAAATTGCATAATTAATAGTTTAAGTTACTTTGAACAAAGTAAAGCTAAACCATGTTATGTTGAACGAAGCGAAACAAAAAAACCATGTCATCCTGAGCGAAGCGAAGGCTCTCCTGATGGTTTGCACTCATGCCAGGCAGATTCTTCATTTCATTCAGAATGACATAAAGAAAGCACAAACAGATCCTTCGCTTCGCTCAGGATGACATAAAAAGGGCTCAGGATGAAATGAAGAAAGTCTGGCAGATGTTTCACTACGTTCAACATGACAATTCTTTGTTTTTGCAACACCTAATTATTTACCCATTATTAGCCATTTTCTCTGTATTTTCTGCTAATTGTAATGCCTCTATAAATTCATCAATTTCGCCATTAATTACAGCATCTAAATTATAAGAAGTTAATCCAATTCTATGGTCAGTAACTCTACCTTGAGGCCAATTATAGGTTCTAATTTTTGCACTTCTATCGCCTGTGCTTACTAAGGTTTTTCTTTGTCTTGCAATTTCATCTTCATGTTTACGCACTTCTTCTTCATACAATTTAGTTCGTAGCATGGTCATTGCTTTTTCTCTATTACCTAATTGCGAACGCTCTGTTTGGCAAACAACAACAATACCTGTAGGAATATGTGTTAAAAAAACTTTTGTTTCTACTTTATTTACATTTTGTCCGCCTGCTCCACCACTACGAGCAGTTTCCATTTTTACATCACTTTCTTTTAGTTCTACATCTACTTCTTCAGCTTCTGGCATTACAGCAACAGTAGCAGCACTTGTATGAACTCTGCCCTGAGTTTCTGTATTGGGTACACGTTGTACACGATGTACTCCACTTTCAAATTTTAAAGTACCATAAACATCTTCGCCTGTTACTTCTACCACCACTTCTTTGTATCCACCAACAGTGCCTTCACTTTCACTTACAACAGATGCTTTCCAACCTCTTTTTTGACAATAACGCAAATACATTCCTAATAAATCTCCTGCAAACAAACTAGCTTCATCGCCACCTGTTCCTGCACGAATTTCAAGAATTGCATTTTTATCGTCTTGAGGGTCTTTTGGAATTAATAATTGAGTTAGTTGTTTTTCTAAAGTTTCTTTTTGTTCTTCTAAATTGGGCAATTCCAGTTTTGCTAATTCTCTCATGTCTTCATCGCTATCGTTGAGACTTTCTTTTGCAAAATTATAATCAGCTACTATTTTCATGTACTGATTAAAAGGGGTAACAATTTTTTCTAAAGAGCGATATTCTTTACTTAATTTACCAAACTCTTTTTGGTTATTTATTATTTCTGGGTTGGTTAAAGCTATTCCTATTTGTTCAAATCTTGCTTTTATAGCTTCTAACTTGTCAATCATTTTTTTTATTTTGGGTTGGCAAAATTAATGTATTGAAAGATTAAAGCATGAACTTGTGTATTTTAAAATATGGTTGTTAATAAAAATTAGTATTGAATTTAAAACTTAATTTAATTTTGTGCTAATCAATTTAAAAAACTAAAACATTTAATGCATGAGAAAAATTTTTATCGTTGCTTTATTTGTTGTAATTGGTAGTATTACAGCAAATGCACAAACAGAAAAATCTACTTGGTTATTAGGAGGCGATGTTTCAATTTCAGTTAATTCTCCCAAAGGTGGTGGCTCTAATACAATTTTTAGTTTATCACCCAATGCAGGTTATTTCTTTATGAAAAATTATGCAGTGGGTGGTATGTTTAACCTTACTACTGGAGGAGGACAAACTTTCTGGACATTAGCCCCATTTATTAAAGGTTATTTTTCAGATAATGCTAAAGGCAAACCTTTTGCACAGGTAGGTTTAGGTGTTGGTGGTGCTGGAGGTGGCACAACAACAAGTTTTGTAGCAAGAGGTGGTTATGCTATGTTTTTAAATAAAAGCATTGCTTTAGAAATGGGAGCACAATTATCATTACAAACAGGTTTAACACAGTTTGGTGTTGGTGCAGGTTTCCAAATTCACTTTAAAAAATAATTTATCTTGAACTGCAATTAAAAAGGCTATTCTGGTTTTGAATAGCCTTTTTAATGTAATGTATAACTACACTGAATAACTACATCAATTAATTCTGCAACTTCACTATTGTCAATATTATAATCTGCTGCATTAACTTTTATAGTGCTGTTTAATTTTGCTTTCTTATTTTCTATATTAAGGGTTCCGCTTGCTTGTATATTTTTTGTAATTCCTTTTATGGTTAATTTTCCTTTTGCTGTTACTGTATATTTTCCATTAACGGAAAAATTTATTTCGTTTATATTTTGTATTATGCCAGTAAATTCACTTGTAGGAAATTTATCACTATCCAAATAGCCTGTTCTATTAAAGTGCGATTGCATTAATTCGTTTTCAAATAAAAAACCTTTTATTAAAACTGCAAATTGTATAGTACCGTTTGTATTCAAGCTGCTTACAACCTGTGTATTGGTTGCTTCAATTTCTTCTACTGGTGTTACTGATATAAATTTTATTTGTCCGTTTGTACTTTTTAAAGTTTTATCTATGGTTTCAACTTCAGTTTTTTTTTCTTCTTTTCCTTCAGTCTTTGCAACATTTGTTGTTGCTGTATCTTTTATTGGCTGAGGAGTTGTTGCAACACTTGCAGTAGCTCCATTGGTTATTACTGCTTCGTTTAATTGTATTTGACCTAAAATATATCCAGTTAAAATTCCTTTTAAAGTAATAGTTGTATTTTCTGTAACCGATTGATTGTTTTTTAATCTTCCTGAAACCGATGTGCCTTCAATGCCTGTATGCAAATACACAACAACCGATGCTTCATCATTTTCTACTTTTTCTACAACACCGCTTATTTCTACAACTTTATTGGTGTATTTAGCGTTTGCAGCAGCTTCATTATCCTGAAATTCTTTTAGTAAAGTTGTTACAGGTGTTGCTATTGCTGTTTCTTTGTTTACATCTCTTCTGGTTATTTTGGGTTGATAAAAAACAAAGTACCAAATGGTTAAAGTTGTAAGTAAAGTTGCTAAAAATGTAAGTATTACAATATTTTTTTTCCTTTGTACAAAACCGTACAATAATAATCCTACAACAGGAATTAGCCCTATAATTAACCAAATAATTTTTGTAACAATAGCAATCTCTTTTCTTTTAAATAAATGAATAAGGGCTATTAAAATTACAGGCAACCAAATAGCTGCAATAATTGTAAAAACCCAAGGCATTTCTTTTATAATATTAAACATGAGTTTGAGTAATTTAATAAGGGCAAAATTGTAGAAAAAATATTAACCCATTTGTTAATGATTACAATCGTCTTTGTGTGCATGATTGTGCACTCTGCATGATTTAAAATTTATAAAATGTGCACTAACAATAAATACAACAGCAGGTATTAAAAACCAAATTTCCTGTTCGTGCCAAATTTGTTTAGCCACTAATAAACATATTCCAATAACAAAAACAATGATGGGTTTTAAGCTGTGATGATGTTTTCTATAACCATGAGATAAAGAATAAATACCAATGATACAAGCAATGCCAATCATGCTCATTTCAAACAAAATATTGTGTATAATATTAATGCCAAACAATGGTAGGCTTGTCATTATCAAAGGCAATACAGCACAATGTATAGCACATGCTATAGAGGTTGTAATTCCTAACGCATCCCAGTTTATTTTAAAATTCATAGAGTGGGCAAAAATAAATAATTGCAATTATGTTGCAAAAATTATCTTAAATAGTAAGCTATCAATAATTGTTGATGTACATTTGCTGCATTATGAAAAAGAAAAAATGGATTTATTACATTAGCTTTTTTGCTGTACTAATTGCCTTGTATTGGTTAGCGTTATTTTTATTTACAGACACATTTAATCAAAGTAATTTAGGTGTACGCTCTTATGTAAGACCCTTTGCTTTTGAAAAAGAAGATGGAAGCACTTTTACAAGAGATGAAATGTTAGGAAAAGTAACAGTGGTAGAATATTTTTTTACAACCTGCCCCAACATTTGCCCTTCTATGAATAACAATATGAAAAAAGTGTATGAGGAGTTTAAAGATGAACCAAATTTTTTAATTGTATCGCACACTTGCGACCCCAAAAGAGATTCTGCTGCTGTACTAAAACATTATGCAGATTCTATGGGAGTAAATACCAATAAATGGGTTTTTCTTACAGGTAGAAAAGATAGTTTGTATAATATGGCAAGAGTAAGTTATGGAATTGATGATCCTAAAAATATTGTAGCAAATATTGATGATGATTTTTTACACTCACAATTTTTTGCTTTAGTAGATAAAAAAGGAAATGTAAGAGGAGCAGTTTATGATGGATTAAAGAAAAAAGAAATTGAGAAATTGAAAAAAGATATAAAAACATTATTGAATGAAAAATCAAACGTAAAACCATTTAATAATAATATTTTCAATTAAGAAAACGCTAAGCAAAAATTGATTAAAATATCAATGATGGGAATAGAAATTTTATCTGTTCTTAAAAAAAACAATTTAAGTATTACAGGTAGCAGAAAAAAAATTTTAGAACTTTTTCAACATACAGATGGGGCTTTGGCTCATGCAGATATTGAAAAAAAAAGTGGCGAACATTTTGATAGAGTAACCATTTACAGAACCTTACAAACATTTGTAGAAAAAGGAATTTTGCATACAATTCCCACAGCAGATAACTCAGTATTGTATGCACTTTGTAAAGATGATTGCTCACAAGGACATCACCACGATAATCATGTACATTTTATTTGCGATAATTGTAATACTGCTTATTGTTTAGATAATACAGATTACGCCAAACCGCAGTTACCAAAGGGTTTTAAACAAACCAGAACTGATGTTATTGTAAGCGGTATTTGTATAAAATGCAATTAATAAGTTTGCTACAACAATTACTTTTATCTTTACTAAATGATTTTAGTTACAGGAGCTACGGGTTTAGTTGGTTCAGAATTATTAAAACAACTATCTGCTCAAAATAAAAGAGTAAGGGCTTTATATTGTACTACTTTACCTACTCAAAATTCTTCAAAAAATATTGAATGGTTTCAAGCAGATATTTTAGATGTAATAACTTTAGAAGAAGCTATGAAAGATGTAACACAGGTTTTTCATTGTGCAGCAGTTGTGTCGTTTAACCCTACTAAGAAAAAACAATTACACCAAACCAATATTGAAGGAACTACAAATGTGGTAAATACTTGTTTGCAAGAAGGAGTAGAAAAATTAGTATTTGTAAGCTCTGTTGCTGCATTAGGAAGAATAAGAGAAGATAAGCCCATTGATGAAACAATGAATTGGACAGAAGAAACCAGCAATAGTGAATATGGCAAAAGCAAATACTTAGCTGAAATGGAAGTATGGCGTGGCATTGGTGAAGGCTTACCTGCTGTAATTGTAAACCCTGTTATTATTTTAGGTACAAGCGATTGGAATAAAGGTTCAACAGAAATTTTTAAAACAGCTTATAACGAATTTCCCTGGTACACCGAAGGAACAACAGGTTTTGTAGATGTAAAAGATGTAGCAAAAGCAATGATTGCTTTAATGAATAGTGATATTACTGCAGAGCGATTTATTTTGAGTTGTGAAAATTGTATGTACAAAGATATTTTTACAAAAATTGCCATTGCATTTAATAAAAAACCACCTCACAAAAAAGTTACTCCTTTTTTGGCAAATGTAGTTTGGCGTTGGGAGGCTATTAAAGGTAAACTTACAGGAATTGCTCCTTTGCTTACAAAAGAAACTGCTAAAACTGCACAAACAAAAGCTATCTTTAACAACAATAAATTAAACGAATATTTACCGAACTTTCGATATACTTCTTTGGATGAAACTATTGAAAGAATTTGTAGCGAACTTAAAGATAAATATCAGTTCTAATTTGATTAAACTATAATGTTACCAATGCTAAATATCTGTTTAAAATATTGCTTACATGTAAACAGATGTATTTCTACAAGAAAAAATTAACTCAATAACATCGTAGCTTATGAATGCACTTGTTTATAAATCTACAGGAAGTTGGTATGTTGTAAAAAATAATGAAGGAAAACAATATAATGCACGTATTAAAGGTGTTTTAAAAATAGATGGCATCACATCTACAAACCCTATTGCAGTTGGCGATGAAGTAATTATTGAAGAAGAAAATGAAAGAGAAAATACTGCTACAATTATTTCTATTAACAAAAGAAAAAATTATGTAGCAAGACAATCGCCTCATCATAAAAGACAACATCATATTATTGCTTCAAATTTAGACCAGAGTATTTTATTTGCTACTTTAAAAGACCCTAAAACTTCTACTGGATTTATTGACAGATTTTTATGCTCTTGCGAAATGTATCATTTGCCTGCTATTATTGTTTTTAATAAAGCAGATATTTATAAAAATAAAGAGGTAGAAAAATTTGAAGGCTTGAGAAATATTTATACTACTATTGGCTATAAAGTTGTATTAACAAGCATAAAAAATAATGAAGGAGTTGATGAGGTGAAAAATATTTTACACCAAAAAACTACTTTATTAAGTGGGCATAGTGGTGTAGGAAAATCTACTTTAATCAATAAAATTTTTCCTGAGTTGGGTTTAAAAACACAAGAGGTAAGTGATTGGAGTGGTAAAGGAATGCATACAACAACTTTTGCAGAAATGTTTGACTTGCCTTTTGGTGGAAAAATTATAGACACACCAGGTATTAGAGAACTGGGAATAACAGGTTTAACCAAACAAGAGCTAAGTGGTTATTTTCCTGAAATAAAAGAAAGAATAAACCATTGTAAGTTTAATAACTGTATGCACATTAATGAGCCTAACTGTGCCGTAAAAGAAGCAGTACAGCAAGGTAAAATTGCTCAAGAGCGTTACTTAAATTACATAGCTATTTTAGAAAGCATAACTGACAAAAACTATTAAAAAGTTTTGCTTTCAAGATACTTGGCTACTTCGTTTACTACAGAATTGTTTTTGCTGTTTTGTGTAAAAACAGAAACGCCATTGTAAATGTTGTAATGCAAAGTAAGTGGGCTGCCTTTGTATTTAAAATGCCAATCTACTGTATCACTATCATCTTCTTTTGCTAAAAATTTTACTTTCAATTCGTGCAACAACATATTGATGATGTTGTTGAATTTGTTCATGCCACAGTTATCATCAATAACTGTTTCAACAGCACCTGTAAGGTTGGTTAATTTGTAACTCATGGATATAGGTTTATTGGTTATTAAAAATCTAATTTATTGTATAATCTACAAACAAATCAGTACATATATGGGTTCTTTCTGGCGGCTTTAATATTTGCCTTTTTAGCTTGTTTTATGGCTCTTGCTTCTTCTTTGTTTTTAGGCTTGTAGCCATCGTCTAATAGTTTTTCAGCACCTACATTATTTACATTACTCGGGCAGCCATTTTTATCGCCTCCTCCAAAAATATTTCTAAAAAAATTGCAAGAACTTAATGTTATTACAAGAACTGTTACAACTAAAATAGTTTTACTTCTTTTCATTATTTGTAATTTAAACTACATTTAAAAGTAAATAAAAATGCAGTATAAAAAACCAATCGTGTTAATAATAACGCACAATTATGTATTTTATTTTCTAGCATCATTATATTTTTCAAACCAAGAAGCGTAATGAATGTAGTTTTCTGCTATTCTATTTATTTCGCCACTTATTAATTCCTGAGAAATTTCTTTTACTTTTTTAGCAGGAATACCAGCATAAATGGTTCCTTCTTCTACCACAGTTCCTTCTAAAACTACTGCTCCTGCTGCAATTATACTGTTACTATGCACAATACATTTATCCATAACAATGGCTCCCATTCCTATTAAAACATTATCGTGTATGGTACAACCATGCACAATGGCATTATGCCCTATAGAAACATTGTTGCCAATATTGGTAGGGTTTTTTTGATAAGTACAATGTATTACTGCACCATCTTGTACATTAACTTTATTACCTATTTTTATATAATGCACATCGCCTCTTACAACAGCATTAAACCACACACTACATTCATCTCCCATTGTTACATTACCTACTATTGTTGCATTTGGGGCGATAAAACATTTAACACCCATTTGAGGAGTTTTATCTAAAACAGAAAGTATAAGTGCCATAAGAGGAATAATTTTAAATTTTAAATGTTGAATTTTATGAAAAAACTATTTTCAATTTTCTTCTGTTTCTTCTTTTTGTGTTATTAATATTTTATCTATTCTGTGCTTATCCATATCTATAATTTCAAATTCAAAACCACGCCAAAATATTTTTTCACCTGTAGAGGGAATTTTTTGTGTATGATGTAAAATAAATCCTGCCAAAGTATCAAAGTCGTAATTGCCTTCATCGTTTATCCAATCTTCTTTTCCTGCTTTGTGTAAAAAATCTATAAAAGGAATTTGAGCATCTGCTAAAAGGCTTCCATCGGAGCGTGTAATTATTTCATAATCTTCTTCATTTACTTCAGGAATATCGCCAACAATAGCTTCAAGAATATCATTAAGTGTTATCATTCCTTCTAAACTTCCATATTCATTTACAATGTAACAATGATGAATTTTTGTTTCTTTAAATTTTTCTAATACTTGGTAAGCTGTATTATTTTCAGGCACATACAAAGGTTGTTTTAAAATAGATGAAATGGGAGTTGAATTATTACTTACGAATAAATCTTTTACAGACACGCTTCCTTTAATGTTGTCTATTGAGCCATCACAAACAGGATATACAGAAAAAATTCCTGCTTCGAATTTGCTTTTTAATTCTCCAATAGTTTTATCAGCATCGAGCCAAACTATATCGCTTCTGTGGGTCATTAAAGAAGTAATATTTCTATCGCCTAATCTAAAAACTCTTTCAATAATTTCTTGTTCTGCTTCTTCAATAGTTCCTTGCTCTGTTCCTTCATTGATAATAGCTTTTATTTCATCTTCAGTAACCTGAGAATTATTGGGTTTAATATTTAATAAGCTGGTTAATGCTTTGGTTGAAATATTTAATAACCCAATAAAAGGAAAAGTAATTGCCGAAATAAAACGCATAGGTTTTGCAATAATTTTTGCAATAGTTTCTGGGTTGCTTAAACCAATTCTTTTGGGTAATAATTCGCCTAATACTAAGGTTAAATAAGTAATAATAATAACCACTAATACAGTGCCTAATTTATTGCTATAAGGTTTTATAGCATCAAATTGTTGTAGCCACAACACAACAGTTGCTTTTATTTTTTCGCCAGAAAAAATACCTGTTAAAATGCCTATTAGTGTAATACCAATTTGCACAGTAGATAAAAATTTTTCTGGATGATTGGCTAAATCTAAAGCAGCTTTAGAATCGTTATCTCCTTTGTTTGCTTCTGCTTCTAATCTTGCTTTACGTGCAGATACAAGAGCAATTTCTGCCATAGAGAAAAGCCCATTCAAAAGAATTAAGCTTATGATAATTAAAATTTCCGTCATGCTATAATAAAATGCAAGTTATATATTTTGTAGTATTAGTGCCATTAAAACAAAAAACTGTGTAATAAAATATTTTTTGAAAAGAAGAAAAATTATTCATGCTTTATGCCAACAAGGTTTTTAATTTTTCTACTGATACTTCGTTTATTCCATTTAATACTTCGGCTTCTAAAGATCTAAATCTTTGTTTTGAAGCATTATCTGGTGGAGCCAAATAAACTATTTTAGCAGCTAAAGGTTTGCTTCTTCCATAAGCATTTATTTTTAGAAAATCTCTCATTTTGCTACGCAACCAAAGTTCATTTGCATTGCCATAAAATACTATTGCACTATCGCAAATTTTTAAATTTTCAATATGGTCTTCTCTTATTTCAGCTTCATCTCCTTCGAAAATGGGTAATAAAACTTCGCAACCATTTTCGAATAAAACATCTTCCAAAGGTTTTATCAAATCCATATCATTCATATCGCAAATAAGGTACACGATTTTTCGTTCAGCTTCGGCAGCAGCATTTTTTACAATAGTTTCTTCTGATTTTTGTTTTTCTTCTTCTAAACTTTTGAGTTTATCGAACATAGTACTTTTAAAATCTTCTAAACTACTTATAATTAAATCGGCACCAGCAATTCCTTCTGTGCCAGATTGTAATTTATCTAAAAATATTTGTTGTCTATCGTCTGTAGCAATGTTATATGCAGGAGTCCAAATTAAACGAGGCAAATGTTTTGCAGCACTTTGTGCAGATGCTAATTCGTTTTGAATTTCTACAATAGATTTTTGAGTTCCTTCTGGCACAACACCATATCCTGCACCTAATAAATGGATGGCAATATCTGCCTCTTGTAAAAATTTTGAAACCTCATCTTTTAAAATAGATGCAACAAGGGGTAATTGTTTATCGGGCAAAATGAAATAATCCAAGTCCAATAATTCTCTTCTTATGTTATCTCTAAACTCTATGGTATCGTAACTGCTTTCTGCTAAATAAATTTTCTTGCGTTTCTTTTTTATTGTATTGCTTTCAGTGAAAGAAGTTTTTGTACCCGTAGTACTTGTTATGCCTTCAATGGTTTCTAAAAAACTACAAATATCGTTGGCTAAATCATCTAATTTTTCCCAGTAAGCAAGCTCGGATTGTTGCCCAAAAACTTGACCAAATTCTTTTATTCGCCCAGTAGTAGGGTCTGTACTGTAAAATTCATAACCTAAAACGTTTTTAATTTTTTCAGGATGTAATTCTATTCGTACAGGTGTTTTAATAACTTTAAAAATTCTGGAAATATTTTGAATATTAAAACCAATATTTTCTTGGCAAGCATTGTAAAACTCATCTACTTCTTTTACACACCATTCGCTTTTTACATAACGTGGTGTAAGTATAGAAATTAAAATGGCTACATTGGCAAACTGACTTACAATTTGTTTATCAAAAATGTGATTGCCTTGCAAAGAGGGGTCTCTCCAAATAGTAGGTCTTCTGCCCATTAGCTGTGCTAATCTTATTTCTAATGCTCTGTGAAATTCAGTTATCCATCCTTTTTGCGATGCAATTAAAGACTCATCATCAATATGAGCATAGCTGATAAATATGTCTTTCTCAAATTGCATTAATTTTTAGCTTCTTCGTTGAATGAGTTAATAATATTTAATACAGGTATCATTAAAAATATGTTCAAATCTTTTTCTTTATCTACATCTTCTAATTTATCGAATGGTACAAGTTGGTCGTGTATTTTTAAAACTTCTTTTAATAAATTTCTTTCGTTTTTATCAGCAGGAAATGGACCGTATTTAAAATTAAAAACCATCTTTTCTGCATTCCATCTTATATGTTCAATAGGTGCAAGTCGTGGAAAATAATCTGTAATATTTTTTCTGTTCAAAGGCTGACAGCCTAAGTATTTCAGCATTTGAACTTTTATAGCTATTTGCCTTGCAACATATTTATTAGAATCTTTTTTTCGATAAGTTAAATGATGCCAGTGTTTATTAATAGAAAAATGGTTGTACAAATCATCGTAACTAATTTTTGTTTTTTCGAATAAGAGTTGTAAAATTTCTTTTTCAACTTCTTTTTCACTCATTTTTTGATGCTTATCTGGCAACGATAATAATTTTTCTTCTAAAGCATTTGTAATTGCGGCTGCATTATTTATATTCCAATTTGTTTCGAGTATAGAAGCAAATCCATATTTAATGGCATAAAAGAAATTGATGAGTTTTGAAAGTTTTTGTGTGGTTTCAGATTCTTCAATTAATCCTTCTGCAGTGCATGTATCAGAAATCATGCGATAAATATTGATGTTTAAATTGTTCTTAAAAATTTGACTTAATGATTGTTCTGCTTCTCTGTTGGCATTTAATAAATCTATTACGCCTGTATCTTCTGGCAAACATGCAATAATGGGCACTTGTGTTATAGCTAAAGTTTGTGTATATAAGTATTGACGAAAGTTGGTAGCAATATTTACAATCTCTGCATCTTTCTGCCCAAATACATATACTACTTTTACTTTACTAAGTTTTTCAATATGCGTTTTAGACCAAGTAAAATTGGCAAAAAAAGTTCCGTTAATTAGTTTAACTGGCACTAATTCTACATACTCTTCAAAAAAGGGATATTTAAAACTAATGTAATTGAAACGTTCATCTGCTTTTTCATCTACCATATAAATTTTAAGTTTTTCCTTATCGGGAAAATGGCTTAAAATCATATTTTCTACAATAAAAGATTCTGCTGCATCATTAAAGCCAATAATAGCAATTGCATTTTCAGATTCTTTATCTGCTGGATTAATGTATTTGTAAGGCGTATAAGTATCGTAAATTTTTTTTGCAGCAGATTCGTACACATTAAAAGTTTCTAAATCGTAATGGTCGTCTTCGTTTTGAATATCAAAATAATCTTTTAATAAATTTTCGTTTGCAATGTTATTAATGTGCACCATTATTTTGTGTGGAGATTGCTTTTTTCTTGCACTATGTTTTAATAGGTAAGAAGAAAGTGTAGCAGCAATTTCAATATTTATTTCATCTCTATTACTCGATAAAATACATATTCTTGAATGGCTAACAGCAGCCATCTCTAATGTTTTATAATCAGTTGGTTTTTCTGTAAAAACAACACCACCGCTTTGTTTTACAGCTTCTATGTATGGGCTTTGCTCATCACTTTCTACTACAATTACTTTGTATCCTTTATTTAAAAGTTCAATGGCTAAAGTTTTACCAATATTGTTTAGCCTAAATATTACAATATGGTTTCTATAAGTAACACCAATACGATATACACGATAAGCCTTTTTTACTTTTTCATATACCAAAGAAAAAATACTAGTGCATATTAATAATGCAGCAAAATACTCTGCAATTAAAATGTAATAATTATGAGGGTTAGGATCGTTGTGATGTAAAACAAAAAAACCTATTGTAGTATAAATTACGCCAAACAAATTAAAATCGTGCCCTGTATGTGTTAAGTAATCGTAATGCCCAATAATTGAGAATGTAAAAACTATTACTATAACAAGAGGAAATAAAATAGGATTAAACTTAGGAGTTGAGGAATTCATATATTAGTTATAATGAAAAGTTTGTAACAGTTAATTTTTTTGATTGGAACAAATATATATCATTCAAAAGTAAAATGCTTTGTGAGCATTCCTAAAAAATAAAATCCTGACAAATGCTATCAGGATTTTACATCTTTTGTTTACTTACTAATCCAAAATTTATTGTACCAAATACCATCTTTTATTGATGGGTTCATTTATTTTGATGCTTAAATTGTCTAATTGTAGTTGCATCATTCCTAATTGAAGTGTTTGTCTTGTAGGAAAAGGAATACCATTGAATAGTTTGTATTTTTCGTAATCAATATCAATTTTTCTTTCACTATTTCCTCTTCTTCTTTCTCCATTTTTTCCTTCTCCATCTGGTCTTCTTCTTTCGCCACCACCACCAAATCCTCTTCTCATAGCACTCATGCCCATCATATCTAAAGCAATTGGTGCAGCAACACTTAATCTACGAACTTGGGCATTGGCTTTTGAAATATAATAGGTCATTTCTTGTCCTGTATTTAATTTTAAAATTACCTTATCACATTCTACACCATTTACTTTCTCTGTGCCATCAAGGGTAGCAGTATATCCTTTTGCTTTGTAATTTACTAATGGAGCAAAAAAACCTTCACAATCTTTTTGATAATTGGCAGCCTTAAATTCTTCTTCTGTAAATTTTGTTAAACTTGCTTCTGTACTGCCCATAGGCGAGTTCATTGCAGGAACAAAAGTATAGCCTGCTGTATCTGTAACTACTGTAAAACTTTCTCCTTCACTCATTGGGCTACTGCTTTGCATTCTAAACAGTTTGTTTTTTTCTTTAAAAGATTTAATTGAAACTGTTGTACCCATTTGTTCTAAATTCATTTCGCTTTCAATTTGTAAACTTGTTATAGAGCTTAGTTTTTCCAAGCCACCATTGGCTTCTATAAAATGGTTAATTACATCATCTACTGTTTGTGCTTGTACACTTGAAAATGCAAAAAATAAGCATAGAGCAAAGAATATTTTTTTCATGTTTTGTATAAGTTTTATGCTATCAAATATAAAGGGGCTTAATAATTTGAATATTTTTTTTGATGAAAATTATTTTAAAATTTTTGCTAATTCTTTTTCTAAATTATCGCCACGCAAGCCTGTTGCAATTATTTTTCCTGAAGGGTCTATCAAAACATTAAAAGGTATTCCATCAAATTTATAAAGTTCTACTAATGGCGTTTCCCATTGTAGTAAATCGCTTACATGTGTCCATGTTAATTGGTCTTTTTCAATAGCTTCTTCCCAATCTTTTTTATCACTGTCTAACGATACGCCAAATACTGTAAAATTTTTATCCTTGTATTTATTGTATGCTGCAACTACAGTAGGGTTTTCCATTCTACAAGGTTTACACCAACTTGCCCAAAAATCTACTAAAACATATTTTCCTTTAAAACTGCTTAAAGAAACAGGTTTTCCTTCTGGTGTATTTAAAGTAAAATCTGGAGCTTGCTGGTTAAGTAAAGGGTATTGATTGCCCTTTAACATTGTATTGAATTTTTGTACATTCTCGTTGTCTTTAAATTTTGTTACTGCCTTTAATGCCAATGCTTGTAATTCTTCTAAAGGCATGGTACGTGTGGACATAACAAGGGCTTGTAAACATGCAGCAGGGCTTTCAGATGTTGTAACAAAATTGGTTAGTAAAGTATTTAGCTTTTCCATTTCATTATTACGTTGTAATTTTTGAATAGTTAAAGCACTATCGCTTGCATTATGTTCTTGTAAAGAGTCTAAAGTGTTGTAAGCTTTTTTTACTTTTATGTATTGAGATTCGTAATTAGTAAATAATTCTTTTAATGATACTGTAGCTTTAGAACCTTTTACTTCATATTCCTTAAAACGATTTACATCTAATTTTATATCAATATTTTTAGCATCATTTACAAGCATAATTCTTGGTCCTTGTAGTAAACTTAAAGCATACAAGCCTTCTTGATGAGCAATGCCATTTAATTCAAATTTTCCATTTTTTAGAGTTGCCGAATCAATAACTATTGATTTTTCGGCAGCAAAAGGCATTTCTTCTAAATAAATTTTATCAGATGTTGCATTTTCAATATGTCCTGTAACTTTAAATGCTCCATTATTTTCATTGTTTTTACAAGCAAAAAATGTTGTTGTTACAATAAGAACTAAGGCTGTTTTTTTCATGAATGGTTTAGTTTTTAAAATATGCTGCACTAATTATAAATGTGTTTTTCAAAGTTTGTAAAGTTAAAATGGCAAATAATACAAATGCTAATTATTTGTAATTGTATTAAAGGTTTAACAAGTGTTTATAACAGGTTGAAAATAATTTGCTCATCTATATAGCATTTTAAAACAGAAAAAACAGTAATAAATTAAATATTTTTTTACAATAAACAGCGAAAAATAGTATTTGAGTGTCTGTTTTTCTGTATTATTGCACCTTTATAAAATAGTTTTAATTTGATAACCCCCTTTGAAGAATTGACTATTATTTATTGTAACCAAATTTTCTTAATGAATTGATTTTTACTTATTTAATATTTCACTAAGTATGATTTTGCTGGTTGAAGTATTCTTTTATTTTTACAAAACTTAAAAACGTATTAGATTTAGATGAGACACTCAATTTGGAAGGTTACAGGTTTATTAATCATAGGTTGCACTTTTAGCGTAAACTTAATAGCACAAAGCACCATAAATGTAGTAACAACTGCTGTTCCATTTTTAAGAATTTCGCCAGATGCTCGTGCTGGTGGAATGGGAGATGTAGGAATTGCAACACTGCCTGATGCTAATTCTTCTTTTTGGAATTTATCAAAAATTCCTTTTGCCTCTAAAAAAACAGAAATTGCTTTAACCTATACGCCTTGGTTAAAAGATTTAGGTTTAAGTGATGTGTATTTAGCAAGTTTAGCAGCTTATCATAAATTAGATGATGAGCAAGCATTAGGAGCTTCTGTTCGTTTTTTTAGCTTAGGAAATATTCAGTTTACAGATTTTGCAGGAAATCCTTTACAAGAAAATCGTCCAAGAGAATTTTCTATAGATTTTGGATATACCAGAAAGTTAAATACCAAATTATCAATGGGTGTAGCACTACGTTACATAAATTCAAGTTTAGCAAATGGCTCAATTGGAGGTGTGAACTATAAAGCAGGTAATGCAATTGCTGGTGATATTTCTTTATATCATTCAGGTGTAGATGAAAAAGGAGCAGGATTAGGTTGGGGTGTTGTTTTATCCAACTTAGGTACTAAAATAAGTTACACCAATGATGCTTCTAATAAAGATTTTATACCTGCTAATTTAGGTTTAGGCGTTGCTTATACTACTGTTTTTGATGAAACAAGCAAATTGACTTTTGGTTTAGATATGAATAAATTATTAGTGCCAGCTGCTCCATTACCTGTAGATCCAAACGACCCTAATGCAGATGCTAAAAATGCTGCTTTACTTCAAGAATATAGAAGTATGGGGGTTTTACAAAGTTGGTTTAAAAGTTTTGGCGACCCCGATGGTTTATTTAAAACCTTACAATTTTCTATTGGTGCAGAGTATGCTTATAATGATCAGTTTTTTTTAAGAGCAGGCTATTTTTATGAAGATAAAACCAAAGGAAACAGAAAATATTTTTCAGTAGGAGCTGGATTAAAGTATAATGTTATTGGAATTAATTTTTCTTATTTAGTTCCATCAGGAAGTGGTATAACAAGAAACCCCCTTTCTAATACACTTCGTTTTGGATTAACATTTGATTTGGGCGAAAAAGCAAAATAAAATTGTTGGTTGAGTTTAGAAAATATCCTGTGCATTTGTTGAATAAATCTTCATCAATTAATGAAGAAAATTAAAAATTAAAATGAGTTTTAGAATAGGTTTTGGAATAGATTTTCATCAGTTTGCAGAAAGCAGAGATTTGTGGTTAGGAGGAGTAAAAATACCACACACAAAAGGAGCCATTGGGCATAGTGATGCTGATGTATTGTTACATGCTATTTGTGATGCAATGTTAGGAGCTTTGGCATTAGGCGATATTGGTTTTCATTTTCCCGACACTTCTTCAGAGTTTAAAGATATTGACAGTAAAATACTACTTAAAAAATCTTACGAATTAATTAAAGCAAAAGGGTACTCTATTGTAAATATTGATAGTACAATATGCTTGGAATTGCCTAAAATAAAACCTTATGTAAGTAATATGCAACAAACCATTGCGGCTATTGTAAATATTACTGAGCAAGATGTTTCTATAAAGGCAACAACAAGCGAAAAAATGGGATTTATAGGAAGAGAAGAAGGGCTTGTAGCTTATGCTACAATTTTATTGCAAAAAACTAATTAAAATCTTTTTTAAAAAAGTTAAATTGTAGAGATAGAATGAGTAATAATAGAAATATAGAAGATGCGAAAATTGCAATCATAGGTTTAGGATATGTAGGCTTACCATTAGCTATTGAGTTTGGCAAAAAATATGCAGTTATTGGCTTTGATATAAATCAATCTCGTATAGAAGAATTATCATCAGGAAAAGACAGGACCAATGAAGCAGATTTAGAAAACTTAAAACAAGCATTAAATTTATATAAAACAACCAATGGTACAAAAGGTTTAAGTTTTACTGCAAATGCTGAAATTTTAAAGGCTTGCAATATTTTTATTGTTACAGTTCCAACACCTATTAATAATTTTAAAGCACCAGATTTAACACCATTAATTGCAGCTTCAACAACTATTGCTAAGGCATTAAAAAATAATGATATTGTAATTTACGAATCTACTGTTTACCCAGGTTGTACAGAAGAAGATTGTGTGCCAGTATTAGAAAAATATTCAGGGTTAAAGTTTAATAAAGATTTTTATTGTGGCTATTCGCCAGAAAGAATAAACCCAGGCGATAAAATAAATACACTTACAAAAATTAAAAAAGTTACCTCTGGCTCAACACCAGAAATTGCCAATTTTGTAGATGCACTTTATGCAAGTATCATAACTGCAGGTACTCATAAAGCTTCAAGCATAAAAGTTGCAGAAGCTTCAAAAGCAATAGAAAATGCACAAAGAGATGTAAATATTTCATTTGTAAATGAACTGGCATTGATATTTGATAAAATGGGTATTGATACCAATGATGTTATTGATGCAGCAGGAACAAAATGGAATTTTTTAAAGTATAAACCAGGGTTGGTAGGAGGGCATTGTATAGGTGTAGATCCTTATTACTTAGCACATAAAGCAGAAAGTTTAGGCTATCATCCAGAAGTTATTTTAAGTGGAAGAAGAGTAAATGACAATATGGGTTTATTTGTTGCCAGTAAGGTTGTAAAATTAATGATTACCAAAGGGCAAAAAGTAAAGGGAGCAAAAGCACTAATACTTGGAATAACTTTTAAAGAAAATTGCCCAGATATAAGAAATACAAAAGTGGTAGATATATACAATGAGTTAAAGCAATATGGAATGAAGGTAGATATTTATGACCCTCATGCAAATAACGATGAAGTGCATGAAGAGTTTGGTATAAATATTATTGATGCTATAAATTCAAAATACAATGCTTTAATTCTTGCAGTATCGCATAATGAGTTTATAAATATTGATGTAAAAAAAATAACAGAAAAAGATGCTGTAATTTTTGATACTAAAGCATTTTTGGATAGAGAAATTGTAGATGCAAGATTATAAAAGTTGCAGCATAATGTTTTGTAAAAAAAGATAAAATATTAAAGGCAATTTTAAACAAAACGTAAGCCTATATTTGTCAAATTATTTAGAGATAATTAGAAATATCTTTAATAATATAAAACATATAGTCATATTCGCCCAATATCTGTGAGTGAAGTGGCGGAGCTGTATAAATTAGCTTAACATGAAAAAAAATAATTTTCAAACTTTAAAAAAACAACTACTGTTTTTTGTAGTGTTTTTTTCAATGGCTATTGTAGCTACTGCTCAATTACCTAATAATTTGAGTAACACAAAATCGTCAGATATTACAGATGTGCAATTATTGGAGTATATCAATAAAGCAAAATCATCTGGATTATCAGAAGACCAAGTATTATCTGAACTACAAAAAAGAAAAATGCCTGCTTCTGAAATTGAAATTTTAAAAGGAAGAATAGCAGCATTGGTTTCTCCTGATAAGGCATCTCAATCAAGCTCTGCAATTCATGAAAGTAGAAATAGTGTTTCTGTTCAAAAGCCAGATCATAGTGCTAAACCCACTACTATTTTTGGCTCTGAATTATTTTCAAACCCAAGCCTAAGTTTTGAACCAGATTTAAGATTACCAACTCCTAAAAATTATGTGTTAGGTCCTGATGATAAATTATTATTAGATGTTTATGGCATCAATATTTCTCAACAAAACTTAACAGTAGGTGCCGAAGGAACAGTTTATGTAAAATATGCAGGTCCTGTACAGGTAAATGGCTTAACCATTGAAGAGGCATCAAAAGTTATTAATACCAAACTTTCAAAGTTTTACCCTGCTATTGCAAGTGGGCAAACAAAAGTAGTATTATCCTTAACCAATATTAGAGCTATTAAAATAATGGTTTTAGGTGCTGTAAAAAAACCTGGTACTTACAATATAAGTTCTTTGGCAACTTTATTCAATGCTTTGTACGTTAGTGGTGGCCCATCAGAAAATGGATCTTTTAGAAACATTGAATTGGTGCGTAATAGCAAGGTTATTTTAAAAGCAGACTTGTACGATTTTTTATTAAATAGCAATCAAAAAGCTAATGTTCGTTTAATGGATAACGATGTTATTAAAATTCCTTATGCAAAAATTCAGGTAGATATTGCAGGCGAAGTAAACAGAGAAGGAACTTTTGAAATACAACCCAATGAAACACTTGAAAACTTAATTCAATTTGCTGGAGGATATAAAAGTAATGCATTTAAAGCAAGAATATCTGGATTGAGAAATACAGATTTTGACAGACAAGTATTAGACATAGTAAAAGACTCCATTAAAAGTTTTACACCTAAAAATGGCGATAGCTATGCGGTAGGAAGTATTATTAATAAATTTCAAAACAGATTAGTAGTAGAAGGAGCAGTATTTAAACCAGGCAATTATGCTTTGACAAATGGAATTACTGTAGAGGAATTATTAAAAAAAGCAGAAGGTTTGCGTGAAGATGCTTATACAGGAAGAGCAATAATTGTAAGAACAAAAGAAGATTTAACGAAAGAAATAATAAACATAAACTTAAATACAGATTCTGGCAAAAACTTTCTTTTACAAAAGGAAGACATGTTACAGGTTTCATCCATTTTTGATATTAAAGATAAATTTGCAGTAACTATTAATGGTGCAGTTCGCAGCCCTGGCTCATATACTTTTGAAGACAGTTTATCTTTAAAAACTTTAATACTCAAAGCAGGAGGATTTGCTTACAATGCCTTAGGAACAGATATAGAAATAGCAAGAAGAACAAGAAATTTAGATATCAATAATCCTCAAAGTTCTATTGTAGAAATTATTAGAATTAATGATGATAAAGATTTATCGAACCCTGCAAGCGATATACAATTAAAGCCTTTCGATATTATTACAATTAAAGAAGATCCCTATTATAAAGTACAAATTAATGTAGCTATTTCTGGGCAGGTATTAAGTCCAGGGTCTTATACATTAATGAGCAGGTCAGAAAAGATAAGTGATTTAATAAAAAGGTCTGGAGGCACATTATATACAGCAAACATAGATGGAGCAAGGCTTTTAAGAAAAAATACAGTAAGCAATAATGAGCTTGCATTAATAGATAAAATTGCAGAATCTTCTGCTCACGATTCATCTGGTGTTACAACAAGCTCACAAAATAAAACCTATAAAGAAATAGCAATAGATTTAAGAAAAATAATAAACACCCCAGGTAGCAAGGAGGATATTTTTTTAGAAGAAGGGGATATTATTGAAATACCACTTATAAATAATATGGTATCTATTGCTGGCGAAGTTTTTTACCCCATTACAATTAGCTACGATGAAAAAAAGAGTGTAAGAGATTATTTAGCCGATGCAGGAGGTGTTGCAAAATCGGGCATGAAAGGAAAAGTTTTTGTAGTTTACCCCAATGGAAAAGCAGCAAAAACAAAAAAAGTTTTAGGGATTTTTAGACAATATCCCATTGTAACTGCAGGCAGTAAAATATTTGTTCCAAAAGAACCAGAGAAAAAGCCTACAGATTATGCAAAAGCAGGTATAATAATTACTGGCTTATCTGCCTTAATAACAGCAGTTGCAATAGCCTATCAAATTACTAAATAAACTACTTAAAAATGCAGCAAACTGAAATAAATGAATATGAAATTTCAATAAAGGAAATATTACTTTCTTTCAAAAACTGGTTTGTATATATACTAAAACAATGGTGGAAAATATTTTTAGTAGGTTTATTAGGAATTTTATTAGCTGTAAGTTATAGAATGTGGGTACCTATTGTATATACAGCTAAAAGTTCATTTGTTGTAGAGGAAGGTAAAACTTCTGCAGGAGGTTTAGCATCATTGGCTAGTCAATTTGGTTTTGATATTAATGGAGCGTCAAGTGCTACACTTTTTTCGGGAGATAATATTTTAATTTTTTTTAAAAGTAATAGCTTAACTAAAGAAACATTATTAACAGAATATGATTCTATAACCAAATATTCATTGGCAGATAAATATGCAGAAGTTTATGGGTTAAGAGAAAAATGGGCAGAAAGTAAAAGAATAGGTAAAGAAATATTTTTTAAAACCAACCAAACTACTCCTCTCACAAGACTTCAAGATAGTCTTTTACAAACTATTGTTGTCAAAATTCTGAAAAAAGAATTAGCAGTAGATAGACCAGAAAAAAAAGCAACTTTTATTACTGTACAATGTGGGTTAAGAGATGAAAAACTTAGTGAGTTATTTTGTAGAAGAATTGTAAAGAAAGCTACTGAATGGTATGTTGAATCGAAAACAAGAAGGCATAGAATAAATGTAGAAAGGTTACAGAAAAGAGCCGATAGCCTTGAATTAATTTTAAATGGAAGAACTTTTTATACAGCTGCAACTCAAGAAAGAACATTAGATGTAAATCCAGCAGCTACTACTGCTGCTGTAAGCTTAGAAGTTAGCAATAGAAATAAATTAATGCTATCGTCTGTTTATGCAGAGGTTATTAAAAACTTAGAAATTGGTAAAGTACAATTAAGTCAAGAAACACCTACAATATTAGAAGTAGATACTCCTGAATTGCCCTTAACTAAAACCAAAAGGCAATTAATTTTATATTCTTTAATTGGGTTCATAATATTTTCTATTTTTTCAGTTTTTTATTATACAGTTAAAAGAATGATAAATTAAATAGCCTTTATCTTACTTAAAGTTAATCATGAAAAATATATTATTAGTTATTGGCACAAGACCAGAAGCCATAAAAATGGCTCCATTAATTATTAAATTAAAAAATCAACATCAATTCTTTAATACCAAAGTTTGTTTAACTGCACAACACAGGCAAATGTTGGATCAGGTACTTGATTTTTTTGAAATTAAAGCAGATTATGATTTAAATTTAATGAAACCTAATCAAAATTTACATACCTTAACTTCTGATATAATTACTGCTATAAAACCTGTTTATGATGAATTTAAACCAGATTGGGTTTTAGTACATGGCGATACTACAACATCTACTGCTGCTGCATTAGCAGCTTTTTATTCTGGTGCAAAAGTGGCTCATGTTGAAGCTGGATTAAGAACATTTAATAAGTTAGCACCTTTTCCAGAGGAAATGAATAGAAGTATTACAGGACGAATTGCAGATTTACATTTTGCTCCTACTAAAGCTTCTAAACAAAATTTATTAAACGAGGCAGTTGCTAAAGAAACTATTTCTATTACAGGCAATACAGTTATTGATGCTCTTAAATTAGGTATTACTAAAGTAAATGAACAAAGCAATGAAATAGTTAATCTAAAATCAATTATTAATCTTAATAAAAAAATAATTTTAGTAACTGGGCATAGAAGAGAAAATTTTGGCGATGGATTTGAAAACATTTGTAAAGCATTAAAAGTAATTGCTGAAAATAATTTTGATGATGTAGAAATTATTTATCCGGTTCACTTAAATCCAAATGTTCAAAATCCGGTAAATAAATTTCTATCTAATCAACCCAATATTAAATTAATTCAACCATTAAATTACGAGTCTTTTATTTGGTTAATGAACAAGAGTTATCTTATCATTACCGATAGTGGTGGTGTGCAAGAAGAAGCTCCATCATTAGGTAAACCTGTTTTAGTAATGAGAGATGTTACAGAACGACCAGAAGCAGTAGATGCAGGAACTGTAATTTTAGTTGGTACTGACACCCAAAAAATTATTACAGAAACAGAACAATTATTACACGATGCCAATGCTTATACATTAATGAGCAATAAACACAATCCTTATGGCGATGGCTTAGCATGTGATAGAATTATTACCATTTTAAAAGAAGAGAAAGTAACAGAATATGAATAAAGAAATTGAAAAAATTTGTATTGTTGGTTTAGGTTATATTGGCTTACCAACTGCAGCATTAATGGCCAATAATGGTTATAAAGTACATGGTGTAGATGTAAAAGAAAATGTAGTAAACACTATTAACAAAGGAGAAATTCATATTGTTGAACCAGACTTAGATAAATATGTAAAAACTGCTGTAAATAATGGCACTTTAAAAGCAAGTTTACAAGCACAGGAAGCCGATGTGTTTATTATTGCAGTTCCTACACCTTTTCATGCAGGCTTTAAACCAAATATAGATTATGTATTAGATGCTGCTAAAAAAATAGCACCCTTTGTAAAAGAGGGTAATATTGTAATTTTAGAATCAACCTCACCTGTAGGTACAACAGAAAAAGTAGCAGAAGTTTTAAGTAATAATGGGGTTAATATCAATAATGTTTATATAGCATATTGCCCTGAGCGTGTTTTGCCTGGAAAAATAATGAAAGAATTAGTAGAGAATGATAGAATTGTAGGTGGTATTAATACACAAAGTACAAATACAGTTGTGAGCTTTTATAAAACATTTGTAAAAGGCGAAGTATTAGCAACCAATGCCAGAACTGCAGAAATGTGTAAGCTTACAGAAAACTCTTATAGAGATGTAAACATTGCATTTGCCAACGAATTAAGCATGATTTGTGATAGAGCAGGAATTAATGTTTGGGAGTTAATAGAATTAGCCAATCATCATCCAAGAGTAAAAATATTACAACCAGGTGCAGGCGTTGGTGGTCATTGTATTGCTGTAGATCCTTGGTTTATTGTATCCGATTTTCCTACAGATGCAAAACTTATAAAAGCAGGCAGAGAAGTAAATGATTTTAAAACAGAATGGGTTGTAGAAAAAATTAAAAACACAGCTTTGCAGTTTGAGTTAAATAATAAACGCAAACCTGTTATAGCTTGTATGGGATTAGCATTTAAGCCAGATATAGATGATTTAAGAGAAAGTCCAGCTGTTGAAATTGCACATCATTTATTAACAGAAGAGGTAAAAGTGGTTTGTGTAGAACCAAATATTGAAGGTCATAAAACTTTGCCACTAGTTACACTTGAATATGCAACCGAAAATGCCGATATCATTTGTTATTTGGTAAAGCACAGTAGGTTTTTGAATCATTCGATTACCGATAAAATTATTGTAGATTTTTGCGGAGTAAATTACTAGGTATATTAAAATTGGGCTAGGTAGGTTTAAATGAATATTATCTCAAAAACAATAAAAAGTAGTTTAGTTCAAAACACTTTTTTTCTTTTTCTAAATAAAGGCATAAATGCAGTTGTTCCAATTGTACTGATACCTTTATGTAACAATATTTTTGGTGTAGAGCAATATGGCAGCTTAGTTTATGCTCAAGCAAGTTTGGGATTATTGATTGTTTTTGCAGATTACAGTTTCTCTGTATCAGCACCTAGAGATATTAGTGCTAATGCTAATGATCTTACAAAAGTTAGTAGTATTTTAAGTAGCATTTATACAATAAAAATAGTTTTAAGTATACTTGGGTTTTTAGTTTTGTTTTTGTTGCCAATTTTTTTTTCAAATAATTCTATTTATAATTTTCAGCTTTTTTTGCTTGTATATTTAGCTCTTTTGTTACAGAGCTTTTTGCCATTTTGGTTTTTTCAAGGAATGAAGTGTAATCACCTAATTACAT
>JAIXLB010000089.1 GCA_026931905.1 Chitinophagales bacterium | reverse complement strand
TAGAAGATTTCCTGAAAATATTTACAAGTAAAATACTTATAAATAAAATTAATGCAACACCAAACAATATTTCATTAATGTAAGGCACAGGTGTATAAGTTAAAGCTGCAAAGCCTTGTATGCTTAAAACCAATTCGTTTAAAATAACACCAATTAAAAATGAAATAGTAGCAAATTGTAAAACAACAGTAGGTAAAAGAAATTTTCTGTAAAACATATAACCAATAATAAATAAACTAAACACCCCTAATAAAATTAAGTGTATATAAGCAATAATAATGGGTCTAAATCCATACACCATTTGACTTAAAGAAGGAATAACAGAAATAGTTTGTAAAATAAATTTTATGGTTAAAGCCAATGCTGCTGCATAAAAAAATATATTTACCCATTTAGGAGTATTATTTATTTTTTCTTTTCTTAAAATTGTATAACCTGTATAAACTAAATGCAACCAAGCTATAAATTGTATTACAACAGCAATTACAGCAATTACATACAACCATGTTGGTAATTTAGCCCAAAGAATAGATAAAAGAAAGGCAGGTATTACAGTAAGTATAAATGCATTAAAATATTTTTTTAGTGAAGGAAAATTTTTAGGCAAAATGCTTGCTACCATTGCCATTCCTCCAAAGAAAAACCAGCCATTTTGTTGAAAGTGTAAATGATAATAAACTGAACCAAGATAAAAGTTGTGCGAAAAATTTTTACTTAAAATAATATATGCTAAGCAAGCAGGACCTACTGCAGATAAAACATTTAACAATAAACCTGCTATTGCCCAAGGTTTTGAAGTATTTTCTTTTGGTAAAAACTTACTGTCGTTAATAAATGCTATTGTAAAAAATATATTTACAAATACAACCAAAGATGATAAAAGAATGGCAATAAGTTTATACCCCAAAATTGTAAAAGCCACTAAACTTATAAATGCACAAATAAGATTTGCTGCAATAAAAAAGTAGTATTTTTTTTGTTTGGCAACAGGTAAATAAGGAAAAATAATATAAGCTAAACCACAATAAATTATATGACTTATCCAGCCATTAAACCCAAAAAAAGAGTGAGCGTGTAATAAATTTTTTTGTTCAAGATAAGGAAAGTTAAAAGCAATTTTATAACGCATAGTAGTGCCATATAAAGCTACAATTAATAGGCTTATTAAGCCAAACTGAAACCACTTTTTTAAATTAAAACTGTTAGGCATTGTTATTAATAATATAGTTTGTGGTCTATAATTTTTACAGTACCATCTGCATTCATTTTTCTCAAAGTTCGTATCACTGTTTCTACTCTAAGGCTTGTAAAATCTGCAATTTGTTGTCTTGTATAAGGTATCAATAACAACTCATTGGTATTTAAGTTTTCCTTGTATCTGAATAAAAATAACTCAATAATATCTTCGGGTGTAGTGCCAATTCTTATTTGCACTAAACTTGCTTTATCGTATAAACGTTCAGCAAAATTAAATAGAAATGAAGTAGTAATTTCAGGAAAGTCTTTAAAAATATTTAGTAGTTTATCTCTTGTTATTCTTATAACTACTAAGGGTGAGGTAGCAATAGCATTGCTTATATATGGTTTTTCCAATAACAAAGGTGGCTCGCCAAAACTTTGCCCTATTGTGAATATACCTTGAATTATTTCTTTGCCATTATCATTGGCAGAAAACAACTTTACATCGCCTTCTATAATTTGATGATAGAAGTGAGGTAAGCTACCTTCAGTGTAGATATATTCACCTTTAGCAAACTTTTTGGCAACACCACCATAAGTTATTAGAATATTATAGTCTATTTGCATTAAACAGTTTTGAACTATAATAGATTTTTGTTTTTTAGAAAATTAAAATTTATTCTACAATAAATTTACCTTTCATCATACCAGAATGACCAGGGAATGAACAAAGATATTCGTAAGTACCTTTAGCAGGAGCTTTAAATTCTACACTTGTAGTTTCGCCACCACCAATTGTTTTTGTATGTGCAATAACGCTTTTTTGGAAAGAAGCAGGAATATGATCTGTGCCACTTGCATCTAAAGCAGCAGTAACAAATTTATTAAAATCTGTACCAGTAGCTAATAATACAAAGTTGTGTCCCATAGCTGTTTTAGGTAATTTACCAGTATGTTTTAAAGTTAATTTTACGGTAGAACCTTCTTTTACTTTAATTTCTGTTTTGTCGAATTTCATGTCATCGCCAGCAGATAAAGTAATTGCACCATCAGTAGCAGGTGCTTCAGTAGCAGCAGGAGTTTCTGTTACTGCAGGAGTTTCAGTAACAGCAGGAGTTTCTGTTGCTTCAGTGTTTTCAGTTTTGTTTGAGCTACAAGCAGTCATAATAAGTGTTACTGACGCTAAAACTAAAATTGATTTTTTCATTTTGTTTTGTTTTTAAATTTATGAGTAAATAATAATTAACTAATTTTTCATGCTAAAGATGGCTTTAGCTTTTCTTCTATTTTAATAGCTTTAGGAAATAAAATATTGTTTTCTAAATGAATGTGCAAATGTAAGTCTTCTTCAAATTCTTTTAGTAAAGAAAAGGTAACTTTATAGGTACTACAAGCATCAATAGGAGGGGTATAGTTGTTAGAAAGTTCTGCAATTTTTCTAAAGCGTTCTCCTTCTGCATCATGCTCACTCATCATCATATTAATGGGGTTTTGTACTGTGCCAAATGGTGCTTGAATGTTGGTGCCATTTTGTTTGGCTTGTACCATTTCTCTTATATAAGGAAATAAAACTTCTTCTTCTTTTTCCATGTGTTCTGCAAAATCTTCACAAGATTCTTTAAATAATTCTTCTATTTCTAAAAGTTCAGGATGCCTTCCTCCGTGTACTCTTACTACTTTATGTAAAAAAGGAGTTATTTCTTTTATTTTTTCTTTTACAAAACGATGGTGTTTTTTTTCTATATAGTCTGCTAATAAATCAATAGGCCAAGAGGTATAATCAATGTTAGAATTTTCATTAGCAGCAGTTGCTTCATTTAATTTTTCGATAAGCTCTTTACTGTCTATTTTCTTTTGCTCACAAGCTTCTGCTATGGAGCGATGCCCATTGCAACAAAAATCTATTTTGTTTTGTTTAAAAATAGCAGCAGCTCTATAATCTTGTGCTACCAATTCGCCTACTATTGTTTCGTTTGTAATACTCATTTTGTTAATTTTTTTATAGATTTTTAAAAAAAAAGAACTGTTTGTTATGGTATTTATACTATAAAAATAGATTTTCCATTGGTAAAATCAAGAGCCAAATCATACAAGGTGGTAGTACACATTATTTCTTTTATTTCATCTTTAATTTTCTTAAACTTTGTGTGTAAGGGACATGGGTTTATATCGCTGCATTTATGTAAGCCTAAAGCACATTTGGTAAAAATTTTATCGCCATCTATAGCATAAATAATTTCTATCACTTTTGTTTCTTTCATTTTATCTATATCAATATCAAAACCACCAATGGGACCTTTAGATGATTGTACAATTTTTTCTTTTGAAAGGGTGCCTAAAATTTTGGCAGTAAATGCTTCTGGGTTTCCTGTTTTTTCAGCAATTTCAGGAATTTTAACTCTTCTTCCATTTAATGATTGAGTTGCAATGTAAAGTACAGCTTTTATGCCGTGTTCGTACGATTTTGAAAACATTTTTTTGATTTAAGTGTGCAAAGATAAGTTTTGTTTTATTTTTAGATAAATATCTTAATGTATAATTGAATTTTAACGCAAAAACTGTATTCTGGTTATATCAATGCAATTTTCCTGTAATTAATAAATTATTACAAATAGCAATTAAAATACTGAGCCAGAAAAGTAAATTAGGAAATAAGAACCTTTTGGGATAACTAAAAACATTGCCTGCCAATGCTGCAATGGGTATTAAACTTAGTGCAGAAGCTTCTATTGATGTATTGCCAAAAATAAAGCAAACAGGTAGTAATAAAATTAAAAGTATAAGCATTACACTCCAACTCTTTCTTATTTGTATTACCATTCTTGCACTATTGGCTTGATTGTAATAAATACTTGCCAACAGTATTACACCTAAAACACTTATACTTAACCATAACCAAATTGTAGCTTGTTGTATTGGTAAATGAAAATGTATATCTGGTAAGTAAATATTTATTTTATGAAATTGATTACTTAAATACAACCAAGCACCTAAAAAATAAAAGGGTAAAATAATACCCATGAGCAATACAACCCACTCTACTAATTTAAAAGAACGCTCAATAGCTAAAGCAAAAAATACAACTAAAATAATAATGTAAGTAGGATGATAAGCTAATATAGTTGCACCAGCTATTAAACCAATATTAAAGAGTAAAGTTTTAGGCGTTTGAGCAACACTTAATCTTGCTAATTTTAAAAAAATCCAGATAACTAAAAAGTTGCTTATTAATGCTGCACTTAATTGGCTCCATTGTGTAAAAAATGCAGTTGCTAAAATGTACGACATAGCAACGGTTTGATGCTGATGTTGAAACATTTTAAAATTGTTGAGAGCAATGTTTAAGCGTAAGGCTTGTACAAAAACAGTTATAATGTATAAAACAAAAATTACAGAACTGTTTAATGGAGCAATATATTTTGCTAACAATATATTGATAAAGCCATTGTTGTTATCTAATAAAACTGTAGTTGGAGTTATTAAAAAATGAAAATGTACTGCTAATAGCAATAAAAATAAAAGTACAATTCCTGAAATAGATTTATCTCTAAAAAGAAATACCATTGGTTACAAATCAATTTTTGCAAAGCAAACATAGCCTCTGTACAAACAAGGAACAATTATTTGTTTTGCTCCTACTTGTTTGGCATAACGTGGCATAAATTCATATCCTTTTTCTAAATTTTTTAAAGTGGGGCTTCTTGTTATTTGACCTTCGCCATCTATAGCTTGTTCGCTTAATATCCAATTTCTTCTTTCTAAAACGTTGAATAAAAATTTTATATCCTCACCAGTATTTAAAATTGAATAGCCTAACATTTCATCAGAATTATCATCGTACTGAGATTTTATGATTACATTAGACCAGTCTATTTTTGCTGCTGAATCGTAACTTAAGAGTAAAATATTATCTGCATAATAACGTGTTACATTGTTAAAGTTATTCATGGCACCCCAAGGATACCAAGGCGAACCAAAACTTCCTCCATAATATCCATAATTATAATAACCACCACCATAAGGATTTCCATAATAAGGATAATTATAATAATCCCATCTGTTATTTATTCCACCACTTCTGGAAGAAGTATATACAGCTTCTGCTATAATAATAAAACCTCCATCTACTTTTGTAATTATGTTGCGTAAAAAGTAGTCATTAAAAGCAGTTTTAGTACTGTTTTCTCCTCTTGCTTCTCCTCTTAATTCTTCTGTAAAAACCGATGTACTTTTTTTAACAACTTTGTTGGTTGTTTTATCCCAAATAAAAGTATAAAGCCCCTCTATATTGCCTCGTTTTTGTTTGCTATAAAATGAGCTTACAATATATCTTTTATTGTAGTTATCAATTTTAATAGAAAGCTCATCTAAGTAAATGTCTTTAATAACATCTTCAGAAATAATTAATTGATTATTGTTTATAGGTTTTAAAATAAAAGCTACTTTACTAATACTATTATTTTGAGAATTTCCTGTAATGCGTAAAAAGGCTAAATCGCCATCATTATCTAATTGAAAAGTGTTTAAGAATGTTTTCTTTTCTGGTAGTGAAATGCTTGTAAAATTTTCTTGAATTAATTTTAAATCTTTATCAAATAAAACAGTTTTTAGTAAATGCTCTTTATCGCTTTTATTATTAATCTTATAACTCATTATTTTTTCCTTGTCTTCGCTGTAAATAATATTGTAAATTTTGTTGTTTACAGCATTGCCAATATCTGTTGTATCTAACTGTATGGGTTCAGAAATTTTTTTACCAGTATTATCGAATTTTACAGCCATGGAGTACACAATATTTCTTCTTTGATATTGATAAAACATGTAAGAAAAAGTAGGGTAAGCCAAGAAATTTGAGTTTATAATTCTATCGGGCAAAAAGTCTAAATTGTTTTTTTCTACAATATTCATTTGAGCATTGTACACGTAAATATTGTAACTGTTTTTATAACTTTTATAAATTAAATAATTACTTTCAAAGCGACCAATAATCTCAAAACTTCCACTTTTTGCTTCATCTTTATC
>JAIXLB010000030.1 GCA_026931905.1 Chitinophagales bacterium | reverse complement strand
ATAAAATATTATACACTTATCATTGCATTTGAAAATACAAAACAAGTTGTACTTTCAATTTCTATAAGAATAAAGTGTAACAAGCAAAATGTATAATGAATAAAACCTTAGCTAATAGTATCAAATATATTTTTTTCTTAGGGCTTGGTTTGTTTTTATTATGGTTAAGTTTTCATAACATAAGAAGCAATCCAGAGCAATGGAAAGAGTTTAAACAATCTTTGTCCACTGCAAATTATGTGTTGTTTATTCCTGTATTTTTTATTTTAGTTTTAAGTCATATTGTAAGAGCATTACGTTGGCGTATTTTAATAGAACCTATGGGTTATAAAATTTCTACACCCAATACTTTTTTTGCAGTAATGATTGGTTATATGGCAAATATGGCTGTGCCTCGTTTGGGCGAAGTTTTAAAATGCACTTTGCTTGCACGTTACGAAAAAGTGCCTGCTGAAAAAATTATTGGCACTATGGTAGCAGAGCGTGCCATTGATGCTTTAAGTTTAGGAATTGTTTTTTTATTGGCTTTGGTTTTTCAATTCAATGTTGTTATAGCTGCTTATCATGAATTACAAATTTTAATGGCAGGCAAACCCAACGAATCCATGAGTCAAACAAAATTAATTATACTTTTATCTATTGTTATTGTTTTTTTACTCATTACAATTTGGATGTTTGTAACAAAACGTTTTCAAAAAATATTTACAGCAATAAAGAAAATTATAAAAGGTGTTTGGGAAGGCTTAATATCTACAACAAAACTTCGCCAAAAAAAACTATTTTTCTTATACTCTTTTTTAATTTGGTTTTTATATTTATCAGGCACTTGGATTGGTTTTTATGCCACTAAAGGCACAGTTGGTCTTGGTATTGATGCAGCATTGAGTTGCCTGGCTTTTGCAAGTATTGGTATGATTATAACACCTGGTGGTATTGGTGCTTATGCAGCATTAATAGCCATTACACTTTCGCTTCAAATACCATCTATTCCTAATGCTATTGGTTATGCAAATGGCACTTTACAATGGTTTGCACAATGTATTATTGTATTAGTTGTAGGATTTATTTGTATGGCTTTGTTACCATGGTATAATAAAAAGAAAGCTTAGATTTTATTTAATTTTCATTCTTGAAAAATCAATACTAACATTTGTTAGGTTTTGTGTAAATTCGCAGTTCAAAAATATAATTCAAATGAACAAAAGAACAGTTTATATTGTTAGTGCAGTTCGTACACCTATGGGAAGTTTTGGTGGAGTATTAAAAGATTTATCTGCAACACAATTAGGTGCTGTAGCTATTAAAGGAGCAGTTGATAAAGCTGGTTTACAACCTGAGCAAATACAAGAAGTAATAATGGGTTGTGTTTTACAAGGCAATTTAGGTCAAGCACCTGCTCGTCAAGCTGCAAAATTTGCAGGTTTGCCAGATAATGTAATTGCTACAACTGTAAATAAAGTTTGTGCAAGCGGTATGAAATCTATTGCTTTAGCTGCACAAAGTATATTATTGGGCGATGCTCATATTATAATTGCAGGAGGAATGGAAAGCATGAGTAACGTGCCTTTTTATTCACCCAATATGCGTTGGGGAAATAAATATGGTAATACACAAATGATTGATGGCTTAGCAAAAGATGGATTAACTGATGTATATTTTAATGGAGCTATGGGCAATTTTGCTGATAGCACAGCTAAAGAATGTAACATAACCCGTGCAGATCAAGATGCCTTTGCTATTGAAAGTTATAAACGTAGCCAAAAAGCTTGGAGTGATGGAAAATTTGCATCAGAAATTGTTCCTGTTGTTATAGAAACCAAAAAAGGAAATATTGTAATTGATAAAGATGAAGAACCATTTAATGTAAAGTTTGAAAAAATTCCTGAGTTAAGACCTGCCTTTAGTAAAGATGGAACTGTAACTGCTGCAAATGCAAGTACAATGAACGATGGTGCTGCTGCTTTGGTATTAATGAGCAAAGAAAAAGCAGATGAATTAAACATTAAACCTTTGGCAATCATTGAAAGCTATGCAGATGCTGAACAAGCTCCAGAATGGTTTACAACTTCGCCAAGTTTAGCTGTACCTAAAGCATTAAATAAAATTGGTTTAACAACAAACGATGTAGATTTTTACGAATTGAATGAAGCATTTAGTGTAGTAGGAATTGTGAATTGTAATAAAATGAACTTATCAACAGAAAAAGTAAATGTACATGGTGGTGCTGTAAGTTTAGGACATCCTTTAGGTTGTAGTGGTGCAAGAATTATTGTAACTCTTATCAATGTTTTACAACAAAATAATGGCAAAAGAGGAGCAGCAGGAATTTGTAATGGTGGAGGTGGAGCAAGTGCAATGGTAATTACGTTGCCTTAAAAATTTTGCAACGTTATAATGAAAAAATAGCCTTTAAATCTTGTAAAGAATCTTCTATATTTTTTGAGTATTCTTTTATTTGAATTACTGGTTTATTGATAGAAAAGTTTGCAAGAATTTTTGATAATTCATTGCTGTCTTCTGCATTAAAAAATGAAACATTTTCTTGTATTTGTTCCATGTTTACTTTAATGTTGGAGGCTATTATATATTGGTTTAAAGCTTTACCATCTTCAATTACTGTACTCCAACCTTCAAAAGTTGTAGGTTGTATTATAGCAATAGATTTTTTCATTAAAATTAATTGCTCGTTTCTTTCTACAAAATCTGTAATTACAATATCATTTGCTAAATTATTTTCTGTAATGAAGTTTTTTAATTTAGTAAAATATTCATTGCCTCTTATACTGCTTGTTTTTCCTGTAAAAACTACTTGAAAGTTGAGTTTGTTTTCTTGTTTTAATTGATGTATAGCTTTTAAAACAACTAAATGATTTTTGTGTGGCCAGTATTGATTGCACACAATAAAATAGGGGAGTGTAATGTTGAATTTTTGTTGTATGGTAGTAATATTATCATAATTCAACTGCTTAGGAATATGTGATACAAACCTGAATAATTTTACAGGATTTTTTATTTCAGGATAAAATTTTTCTAAATCATTTTTACAATCGTAACTGCTTAAAACCAAAGTACTGTTGCTGTCATTATTTTGTAAATGTTTAAAAAATGCTTTTACCCAATTCATTTCTACTGCTGTAATGTATTGAGGAAAATAATTTTCCTGAAAATCGGCTTTCCAATAAATTCTTTCTTTTATTCCGTTTAAAAAATTATCCTGATAAGCAGGATAAATGCAATCGTATTTTGTATTGAATAAAATAGTTTTACTTAATCCAAAAACATCTACCATTTTGGATAAAGCTTTTTTAATTCTAAAGCCTAATGATTTTATATTGATGTAATGAATGTAAGGATATTGTATGGCTTTAATTTCATGCAATGGAGATTGATGTGTATGCCAAATATAAATTTCTGGTTTTATGGCATCATCTAATAAATTTAATGATTTTAATATGTTGGTTTGATAAATTATAATAGCAGTACTGGTGTAATAACTATTGTAATATGGGAAAACTATTTTTTTTCTTGTAGCCATTGCATGTATTTAGAAAGTCCTTCTTGTAAATTAAATGTAGGTGTAAAGCCTAATTGTTTTAGTTTGCTTATATCAGCAGCTAAAATATCTGGATCGCCTTTTTTGGCATGGTGTGTAAAAGAATATTGAGCATCTTGTGTATGTAATAAACTATAAAATATGCTTGCAGCCTCTTTTATTGGAGTAATATTTCCACTTGCAATATTGATAGCTGCTCCATTAAAATTTTCTTTTGTAATAACTATGTCTATTGCTTTTGCAACATCTTCAATATGCAAAAAATCTCTTGCTTCATTGCCACTGCCAAAAAGTTCTATATTGTTTTTATTGGCTACATATTTTTGCCACATATCCCAAAACAATAATTTTTCCTGACCTTCTCCATACACTGAAAATAAACGTACACTTATAGTTTTTAAATTAAATAATACATGGTATTCTTTGCAAATTAACTCTGCATACCATTTATGAAAACCATAGGGTGATACAGGATTGCAATGAATATTTTCTTCTAATGGTTCTGAAGAAAAATTACCATACACTGCAGCACTGGAAAGATTTAAAAATTTACAGTTGGGTTGATGATTTTTTATTGCATTTAATAATTTAAAAACAATTAAGGTGTTGCTGTCAAAATCTAATTTAGGTTGTTCAAACGAAAATTTTACATTGGCACTACCACTTGCATTTATACAAATACTAAAATTATGATGGGAAAATAATTCATCATAATTTGGGTCGGCTGGATTTATTTGATAATAATCATTTCTTTGAATTGCTTTAATATCGGCACAAATCACTTTTTTGTTTTGTGCTTTGAAATAATTGACTAAATTACTTCCTATAAATCCTTCAGAACCAATAATTAGTATTGACATAATTAAGGTTTAAAAATAATTGCCTGACCGGTAGGCAAACACAATACTTTTACATTTTTTCTTTTAGCAAATTCATCTACTGCATGTTTTTGATGAATATGTTGCGGAAAACCATAATCATCGTGTATTAAAACACCTCCACTTACCAATTTATCCCAAAAATACTCCATTGCATCAATTTCTGGTTTGGTAACATTCATATCAATAGACAAATAAGCAATTTTATTAGTTGTAACAAGAGGTAGTGTATCAGGCACTATTCCTTTAATAATTTTTACGTTATTATTTTTAAATGTTTCTTTTACTTGTTCATAAACATTGGTATAAGCATGTAAGTAATTGCTTACACCAACTTTTTCTTCTGCGGTGGTAATTTGTTCTTTTACCAATCCTTCAAAAGTATCTAATAAATAAAATGTTTTGTTTAGGCTGTCAAAGTTGATGTATTCTATTATAGCTTTACTGTAAGCACCAGTGTTTACGCCACATTCAACAAAATCGCCTTCTACATTTTTTACATAATCTGCAAACCAACAAACTATGTAAAAACGCCATTGAGAGGTAAAACCTTCCCATGGATTAGTTGCTGCTGCTGCATTATAAGCTTGTATAAACTTTTCGTCTTTTAAAAAATCAGAGTTGTTGCTTGTTGCCAAACCATCTGTATTATACACAGCTGGACCATGAATAGCATGAAAAATTACAGAGTCTTTTTTTATTTGTCTGAAATTTTTTACAAACCAAATAAACTTATGTATTATTCTTTCAGGAAAACTATAAGCCATAAATTGTTAGGTTGTTTCTTTAATAAATTTTGCAGGATTGCCACCTACAATGGTATAAGGAGCAACATCTTTAGTTACAACACTTCCTGCTGCAACAATAGCTCCTTCGCCAATGGTAACACCTTTTAAAATGATAGATCTTGCACCAATCCAGGCTAATTTTTTGATGTGTATTGTTTTTTTGGGGGTTAAATCCCAGTTGTGTTGTCTGCCATTTTTCCAATCTTTGGTATCTGTATATCTTTCACTTGAAATAGTGCTATGGCTGTCGTTGTCTTGTATAACACAATCGAAAGAAACCAGCACTTTATCTTCTATAATTATTGACTCTGCAGCACCTAAAAAACTATTATTACCAATAAAAACCTCATTGCCAATTTCAATTTTAGCATGGGGTGTATGTGTGGTTAAAATACCCTCTATTAAACAATCGTTTCCTATAGATATAGAAGAGGTAGTATGAATAGAAACAACACCTATTACAACACTATCTTTTCCAATAATTGTATTTGAAGGAATTTTAGGTTTAGTTAAATATTTAATTATTTTTCTTAAAATCATACTACTATTTTTTACAAATAAACCAACGACCATAAGAAATGCCATCGTCCCATCTGGAGTTTAGCATGATTACTTCTCTAAAACTTTGTTTGTATTTGTTCATCCACCATTCGTCGGAATTGTTGTGAAAAGTTTGTATGGTTGTAGAAGTGCTCATCCAGCCTTCATTAGTACCACTTTTAGAAGTGGGCATCATGTGCATAGAGGTATATTTGGTAACCCTTGCAGCTTCTGCAATAAATTCAGAAATTCCTTTTTCTGTAAAATGTTCTAATGAACCAATTGAGTAGGAGTAGTCAAATGCTGCATCTTTATAATCCATTTTAGTAGCATCGGTAACTTTTAAATTATTTTCTGCAATGCCAAGGCTAACTGCTTTCTTAATTAACAGGTCAGAAATATCGCAACCATACACTTCCAAATCTTTGTACTTATTCAATATTCTCATTGTAACACCACTACCACAAGCTATATCTAATACTTTCCCTTTACAATTGGCAAGCAACATTTGTATTTCTATCCAAGTTGTTTTTTCGCCCCAAGAGTCTAATATTTTAGCATACTCAGGGTCAAAATACATATCTAAATCTTGTGTGTCATTTTCGTTTTTTTTGTAAATAATTACTTTGCTCTTGTCTTTTAGTATTCCTGTTTTTTTACCTAACTCTATAAGAATTGGAGGAATAAATGATATAATTG
>JAIXLB010000026.1 GCA_026931905.1 Chitinophagales bacterium | reverse complement strand
TTATTACTCTTATCCAAAATTTTAGCTTTAGTAATCATGGATTTATTTTTATCTACAAAGATGTTTACTTTTTGAAAGTTTTTTCTTGTATCTGTTGGTTTTAGTTCAATTTCACTAAAACTTCCTGCTGTTGAAATTAATTTATAAGTAAAATCTTTTTCATAGCTGCCTGCAATTAATTTTTGAGGAGTTAAAGTTTTATCTGCATCTTCAGCTGGTGCTACTGTTATTGTTTTATTGCCATCATAACTATAAGTATTATTTCCATCACAAATTATTTCTGTTTTACCTTGTTTCAAATAATATTTACTTCCCTTCATTGAAATAGAACCCATTTTTGTTCCATTTAATTTTCCTTTACTGGTAAAGGTTTTTAAAACAAACTTACCACTTATGGCTTTAAATGATTTTACTTTAGTACTTACAGCATCTAATACTTTTTTAGCACCTGCATCATTTTGTGCTTTTGCGGTAAACATGGAAAATGAAAATGCTGCAAATAATAATAGAATTTTATTCATCTTATATTTTTAAAAAGTAAGGGAGCAAATATAATGCTACATTCTTTTTGATAATATTTTGAACAAAAGGTTTAACAAAAGATAGGTAAATAAACAAAATGAACTGCCAAACTGCAACACACTTATCTTCGCTGTATGCATTATGTATCGGCAGATAATATTTCTAAAAGTTATGGCATTCAACCTTTATTCAGCCATCTTTCTTTTCATATAAACGAAGGAGATAAAATAGCTTTAATTGCACGAAATGGAACAGGTAAAAGCACTTTATTGAAAATTTTGGCTGGCAAAGAAACTGTTGATGAAGGAAAATTATACATTAATAAAGATGTAAGCATTGTGCTATTTGAACAACAGCCTCATTTTAATGAAACAGAAAATGTATTGCATAATATTTTTAGCTACAACCATCCTATTTTAAATATTATTCGTGAATATGAACTTGCTTTGGATAATAATGAACATGAAAAATTACTGCAACTTAATATAAAAATGGATGAGTTGAGTGCTTGGAATTTTGAAGTAAAAGTAAAACAAATTTTAACCAAGCTAAACATTCATCAGTTACAACAGCCTGTAAAAAATTTAAGTGGTGGACAAAGAAAACGTATAGCACTTGCAAAAACTTTAATTGATATTGGGTTTGATAACAACCATGTTTTATTAATCATGGATGAGCCTACCAATCATTTAGATGTAGAAATGATTGAGTGGTTGGAAAATTATTTGAATCAGGAAAATATAACCTTATTATTAGTAACCCACGACAGATATTTTTTAGATGCAGTAACTGAAGAAATTTGGGAATTGGAAAATGAAAATTTATACAACTATCATGGCAGTTACGAAAATTATATTGAGAAAAAAGCAGCAAGATTAGAAAGCGAACAAGCCAGTATAGATAAAGCTAAAAATCAATACAGGAAAGAGCTTGAGTGGATGCGTAAACAACCCAAAGCAAGAACCACTAAAAGTAAAAGCAGGCAAGATGTTTTTTATGAAGTTGAAGCAAAAGCCAAACAAAAAATAGAAGATGCTCAATTGCAACTGCAAATTAAAATGAGTAGGTTAGGTGGTAAAATAGCAGAAATGAAAAAGGTACATAAAAGCTATGCTAACACTGTTATTTTAAATGGATTTGATTATACTTTTAGTAAAGGAGAACGTATAGGGATTGTTGGAAAAAATGGGGTAGGAAAAAGTACTTTCTTAAATATTTTACAACATATTGAACAAGCAGATAGCGGTAAAATAAATATTGGCGATACCGTAATTTTTGGAAATTTTTCTCAACAAGGATTAACAGTAAAGGAAAATGTTAGAGTAATAGAATATGTAAAAACATTTGCAGAAAGTTTTCCTTTGGCAAATGGAGGAAGTTTAAGTGCAGCACAGTTTTTAGAGCTTTTTCTTTTTACACCAGAAAAGCAATATACCTATCTTAATAATTTAAGTGGTGGCGAAAAAAAACGATTACAACTGCTTACTATTCTTTTTAAAAACCCTAATTTTTTAATTTTAGATGAACCAACCAATGATTTAGATTTACCAACATTGGCAGTGCTGGAACAATTTTTAGAAAACTTTCAAGGGTGTATATTAATTGTAAGCCACGACAGATATTTTATGGATAAATTGGTAGATCATTTATTTGTATTTGAAGGCAATGGCGTAATAAAAGATTTTCCAGGCACCTATACACAATATAGAATTTGGCAAAAAGAACAGGAAAAAAATCAAGAGAAAACATCTGCACAAGCTACAACTTTAAAACAAGATAACAGCATTACAACCAAGAAAAAAGCAGGCTTTAAAGAAAAAATAGAATTTGAAATGTTGGATAAAGAAATTGCAGAATTTGAAACAGAAAAAGAACAGCTTATAGCACAAATGAGTAGTACAGATTTGCCTTTTGAAAGTATGGAAATAATTAGTAAAAGGCTACAACAAATAACCCATGAATTAGAAATTAAAGAAATGCGATGGTTGGAGTTAAGCGAATTATTGTAAACTAAGTTTGCTTTTTAAAATTTCAAACATATATTTGCAGCCCTCTTAAATCAAAATGGCCCCGTAGCTCAACTGAATAGAGCATTTGACTACGGATCAAAAGGTTTTAGGTTTGAATCCTAACGGGGTCACTAACAAAAAAGCTATCTAAAAAGATAGCTTTTTTGTTACATAATTCTTTTTATTTAAAACTAAACAGCTTCAACTTTTAAACTTTTTGCTGCTTTGTTGCGATCGTTTTCGTCTAAAATTACTTTACGCATTCTTATATTTTTAGGTGTTACTTCTATACATTCATCATGTTGAATGTATTCCATACACTCCTCTAATGTCATTAAAATTTTGGGCGCAATTCTTACCGCATCATCAGCACCACTTGCTCTGTGGTTGGTTAGTTTTTTCCCTTCTACAGCATTTACATTCAAATCGCCAGGTTTAATATGTTCTGCAATAATTTGTCCTATATAAACTTCTTCACCTGGGTCAACAAAAAAGCTACCTCTGTCTTGTAATTTATCTATTGAATAAGCTGTTGTAGTACCTTGAAATTTAGATATAAGTACACCATTGTTT
This sequence comes from Chitinophagales bacterium, assembly GCA_026931905.1. Taxonomy (GTDB): domain Bacteria; phylum Bacteroidota; class Bacteroidia; order Chitinophagales; family Chitinophagaceae; genus UBA1930. The sequence continues at coordinate 4,010 of JAIXLB010000026.1, read as the reverse complement.
CTTCCAGGAATTACGCCTTTCCAAGGTTTATATTCATTAAAACGATGAGCCATTACTGCTTCTCCTGCAGTTCCTGTAAGCATTTGAGAACGTAAGCCTATTAAGCCTCTTGAAGGAATATCAAACTCCAAATGTTGCATTTCGCCTTTGCTTTCCATTACCAGCATTTCGCCTTTGCGTTGAGTAACTAAATCAATTACTTTACCACTAAATTCACTTGGTACATCTACTACTAAAATTTCGTAAGGCTCATGTTTTTTGCCATTTATTTCTTTTACCAAAACCTGTGGATTACCAACTGTTAATTCATAACCTTCTCTACGCATGGTTTCTACCAAAACTCCTAAATGTAAAATACCTCTACCAAACACATTAAAACTGTCGGCACTATCTGTATCTTCTACACGAAGTGCTAAATTCTTTTCAGTTTCTTTCATTAATCTATCTCGCAAATGACGACTTGTAACAAACTTTCCATCTTTACCAAAGAAAGGAGAGTTGTTAATGCTAAATGTCATACTCATTGTTGGCTCATCTACACTTATTACAGGCAATGCTTCAGGATTTTCAACATCAGCAATAGTATCGCCAATATTAAAATCTTCTAAGCCTACTACAGCACACAAATCACCAGCTTTTACTTCTGTAACTTTTCGTTTACCCATTCCTTCAAAAACATACAGTTCTTTTACACGACTTTTCTTTACACTTCCATCTGTTTGAAGCAATGCAATAGGCATGCTTTCTTTAATAGAGCCACGTGTTACTTTTCCTATAGCTATTCTGCCTAAGAAAGAAGAGTAATCTAAAGAAGTAATTTGTAACTGCAATGTGCCTTCAGCAACTTTTGGAGCTGGAACATATTTTAAAATACCATCCATTAAAGGAAGAATATCTTCTGTAGGCGTTAAGCTATCATTGAACCAGCCATTTTTTCCACTACCATAAAATGTAGGAAAATTTAATTGTTCTTCTGTAGCATCTAAATTAAAAAATAGTTCAAATACTGCATCATGCACTTCATCTGGACGACAATTTGGTTTATCTACTTTATTAATTACTACAATTGGATGCAGGTTAAGTTGTAATGCTTTTTGCAACACAAAACGAGTTTGAGGCATAGGACCCTCAAAAGCATCAACCAATAAAATTACACCATCTGCCATTTTTAATACACGTTCTACTTCGCCTCCAAAATCACTGTGTCCTGGTGTATCAATTACATTTATTTTTACATCATTGTATGTTACTGCTGCATTTTTACTAAAAATGGTAATGCCTCTTTCTCGTTCCAAATCGTTATTATCCATTATCAGTTCACCAGTATCCTGATTATCTCTAAAAACTTTTGCTGTATGTAAAATTCTATCTACTAAAGTTGTTTTTCCGTGGTCTACGTGTGCAATAATAGCTATGTTGCGTATTTCCATATAGTATTTTATCTGCTTGTTTTTAATTTAGAAGATTTAAAAAAAGTGCAGACGTAATTTTTAAAAATCTTGAACTGATTAAATTTTAGGGGTGCAAAATTAGGTGTTTCTAATCTTTATTTTCAATTTATTCTTTATCTTCCATTAATTGCTTTTTATACAACTCGGTATAATAGCCATTATTGGCTAATAGTTGTTCATGTGTGCCTGTTTCAGCAATAGCTCCATTTTCTAATACAATTATTTTATCAAAACTAAATGAAGAAAAAATTCTGTGGGTAATAATAATGGCTGTTTTATTTTGTAAATATTTGTATAAATTGCTAATAATTTCATGCTCTGTTTTTGCATCTACAGCACTTAAGCAATCGTCAAATACAATAATTTCTGGCTCTTTAATTAATGCTCTTGCAATAGATATTCTTTGTTTTTGCCCACCACTTAAAGTTACCCCTCTTTCGCCTGTTATAGTATCATATCCTTTTTCAAAATTGATAATATCGTTGTGAACAGATGCAAACTTTGCTGCATGCTCTATAGTTTCAATTTGGGCTTTTTCGTTTAACCCAAAATTGATATTGTTTTTAATGCTATCGCTAAATAAAAAAACATCTTGAGGTACATAACTTATATGCTCTCTTAAACCTTGTATGGTGTATAAATTTATATCGTTATTACCTATTGTAATGGTACCATTATCGGGTTTATAAAAATGAAGTAAAAGCTGTGCCAGTGTGGTTTTGCCGCTACCTGTTTTTCCTAACACTAAAACTTTTTCGCCTTTATTAATTTTTAAAGTAAAATTGTGTAAGGCTTTAATACCAGTATTTTTATAGGTAAATGAAATGTTTTTAAATTCAATATTACCACTCACTTTTGTAAGAGTTGCATTGGTGCTATCTTTTATAGAAGGAGTTATTTGCAAAAATTCGTTCAGTCTTTTTTGTGATGCAGCAGCACGTTGTACCATGCTTGCAGTCCAACCTATTGCACTTACAGGAAACGTAAGCATATTAATGTAAATGACAAATTCAGTTATTGTACCTGCAGTTACAGAATTATCTTTAAAAATTACATACCAACTTCCAATGCCAATAGTAAGTAATGTACTAATACCAATAAGTAAAGACATGGCAGGAAAATAAATGGCTTCTACTTTTGCAAGGCTTATGGCACTCTTTTTATAATCTTCGCTTTTTTTAGAAAAAAAAGCAGTACTTACTTTTTCTTGAACAAAAGATTTTATCACTTTAATACCAGAATAAGATTCTTGTGCAGATGTTGTAAGATCGGATAAGAGTGCTTGAATTTTTTCGCTTTTTTTATTGATAATTGTATTTACAAAATAAATTATAATGGCTAAAAGAGGTAATGGAGATAATACATATAATGTTAGTTCAACATTTTCTCTTAGCATAAAGTAAACACTAAGCCCAATTGTTGTTGTAAGATTAATGATATACATAACAGCAGGACCTGTATATTGTCTAACTCTACTAATATCTTCAGAAATTCTGTTCATTAAATCGCCTGTTGTATTTGATTTAAAGAAAGACATATCTAACTGTAAATATTTTTTAAACACTTCATTTTTTTGTGCATACTCTATGTGCCTGCTCATTACAATAATGGTTTGACGCATTAAAAACATAAACAAACCTCCCAATAAAGCCAATAAAAAAAGAGTTAAAGAACAAATAAGCACAATTTTACTTAACGAAAATTTTTTTAATTCGAACCATTGAATAAGTTGAACAACTAAAATATTATAGCTACTTTTTTTAGTTGGGTGGATAACTGTATTTTGAACATCAGACATTTTATGCTCAACAGCATCTATTACAAATCCAGCTATTTGGGGACTTAGAACTCTAAAATAATTAGAAATAATAATGCAAAAAACACCAGCAATAAAGAGCTTCTTATATTTCCAAAAATATTTATTAAGTGCCGAAAGATGTTTCAAAAAAGTAATGATTTTTTTAAAAGAGGAGCGAAGATAAATTATTTTTTGGCAGTTAAACTTTCAACCTATTATTTTGCAACTGGAGAGATGGCAGAGCGGTCGAATGCGGCGGTCTTGAAAACCGTTGACTGTAACAGGTCCGGGGGTTCGAATCCCTCTCTCTCCGCTGATGTTAAACAATAAGGGAGGCTTTTCGTCAGAAAAGCCTCCCTTATTGTTTTTATGCTGTTCAGAAAGACATGGAAAAAGAATGTCATTCTGAATGAAATGAAGAATCTGCCTGGCATGAGTACAAACCCTCAGCAAATCCTTCGCTTCGCTCAGGATGACATTATTTTCTTAATTCTTTATCAATTTTTCTGTTGTTCTATTGCCTTTGTTGTCTATTATTTCTACAATGTATGTGCCTGTAGTTAGTTTATCAACACTCATTTGTTCTGTACCTCCTGCTGCCTTGTGTTGTAACACTATTTTACCTGCCATATCTGTTACTTTTATGTTGTAACTAATATCGGCACTTTGTGGTAATAAGAAGGTTACTTGTTTGTTAGCAGGGTTTGGATACATTTTGATAGTGTTGTAAACAACTGATGGCTGTACATTTCTGTTGAATA
>JAIXLB010000091.1 GCA_026931905.1 Chitinophagales bacterium | reverse complement strand
AAATAATTTTATTAATGGAAATAATACATATTAGTGCAGAGTGTTATCCTGTAGCAAAAGCAGGAGGCTTGGGAGATGTTGTTGGTGCATTGCCAAAATATCAAGCAAAAGCTGGTCATTATGCCAAAGTGGTAATGCCTATGTATGAAACAAAATTTATGTATAACAACGAATTTGTAGAAGATTTTAAAGGAACTATTTATTTAGGTAATTGGCAATTACCTTATACTATAATCAAAGAAAAAAACAACATTTTAGGTTTTGATTTGTATTTGGTAGATATAAAAGGATTGTTAGACAGAACAGGAATTTATAATTATGACGATGATACAGAACGCTTCATGGCTTTTCAAATTGCAATTATGGATTGGATGAAACATTGGGAACATTTTCCTGATGTTGTGCATTGCCATGATCATCACACAGCACTTATTCCTTTTATGATGCAGCATTGTGTTGAATATAGAAATAAATTAAGTAAAACTGCCTCTGTACTTACTATTCATAATGCACAATATCAAGGTTGGATGAGTTGGAATAAAAGTCATTACATTCCTAATTATGATAGCTGGAAAAAAGGATTGTTGGAATGGAATAACTTAATAAACCCTTTGGCTTGTGGTATAAAATGTGCATGGAAAGTTACAACAGTAAGCCATAGTTATATGAAAGAACTTTCTTGGAATAGCAATGGTTTGGAGCAATTATTTGAGTATGAAAAAGGAAAATGCTCTGGTATATTAAATGGAATTGATACAGAAGTTTGGAATCCTCAAACAGATAGTTTTTTAAATAGTCATTATAATACCAAAAGTGTTGTTGTAGGTAAACAAAGAACCAAAGAAGAACTCTGCGAGAAATTTAATTTAGATGTACACCAACCCTTAATTGTTTTTATTGGAAGATTGGTAGGCGAAAAAGCTGCTGATATTTTACCAGATGTTTTTTTAAATTGTTTAAATGGATTAAAGGAAAAAGTATGCTTTTTAATTTTAGGAAGTGGCGATAAGCAAATAGAATGGCAGTTGAAAGAAATGAATAACAAGTATAAAAAATATTATCATGCACAAATTGGTTACGATGAAGCACTAAGTCATACAATGTATGCAGGAGCAGATTTTTTATTAATGCCCAGTAGGGTAGAGCCTTGTGGATTAAACCAAATGTATGCAATGCGTTATGGTACTATTCCTATGGTAAGAAGCACAGGAGGATTGCAAGATACTGTAATTGATATGGGTGAAGAAAATGGATATGGCATAAGATTTAATAATGCAACAGTGGAAGATGTTTTTAATGCTGTAAAACGTGCTGTAACTGTATTTGAAGATATTAAAAAAGTACTTGAAATGCGTAGGTTAATGATGAATATTGATAATAGTTGGGAAAATGCAGTAGAGAATTATATACACTTGTATAATACAATAACTTATAATGAATAAGTATAGCTTTGTTTTTTAAAACAAAACATCTACTGAATGTAGCACATAATTCAAACAGATTTTTCCCAATGTGTTTAGAAAGAAAAATTATTTCAATTTACTTAAAGCATCTTTAATTCTTACCCAAGCTTTTTCTATATTATCCAAGCTATTAGCAAAAGAAAAACGAACACATTTTGGCTCGCCAAAAGCATCACCCATAACACTACTTACATAAGCAGTATTTAAAATGTACATACTTAAATCTGAGGCATTATGAATAGTGGTTGTGCCATCTGTTTTACCAAAATAATAGCTTATGTCTGGAAAAATATAATAAGCTCCTTCAGGTTCTGTACAAATAAAACCAGGAATACCTTTTACAATTTCCATTACACGATTTTTACGCTTAGCAAATTCTTTAGCCATATCAAAACTTGGTTTTAAATCTGCTGTAAGTGCTATTACTGCTGCTTTTTGTGTAATAGAGCAAGTGCCACTTGTAAATTGTCCTTGTAGTTTATCGCAAGCTTTTGCTATTTCTTTATTAGCTGCCATATAACCTAAACGCCAACCAGTCATAGCAAAACCTTTGCTTAATCCATTTATTACAATAACTCTATCTTTTATACTATCAAATTGTGCAATACTTGTATGTCCATCTTTAAAATTTATAAATTCATAAATTTCATCAGACATGATATAAACATCAGGGTATTTTTCAAACACTTTTACCAATGCAGCTAATTCTGTTTTGCTATAAACAGCACCACTTGGGTTGCAAGGAGATGAATATAAAAATACTTTTGTTTTAGGTGTAATAGCAGCTTCTAATTGTTGTGGAGTAATTTTAAAACCAGCATCAGCATTTGTTTGTACTTGTACCACTTTTCCACCAGCAATTTTTACTAATTCGCTATAAGTAACCCAAAAAGGAGTAGGAATAATTACCTCATCGTCTTTATCTACTAAAGCTAAAATGGTATTGGCTAAACATTGTTTTGCACCTGTAGATACAACGATATTCTCAGGTGTGTAATCTAAATTATTATCTCTTTTTAATTTTGTACAAACAGCTTCTCGCAAATCCAAAAATCCAGATACCGGAGTGTAATGACTCCAATTGTCTTTGATAGCTTTTATAGCTGCATCTTTTATATGTTGTGGTGTATCAAAGTCGGGTTCGCCTAAGCTTAAATCAATTACATCTTTTCCTTTAGCCCTTAATTCACGAGCTAACTTTGCCATTTTCAAAGTTTCTGGTTCATTAAATTTTTCTAATAAAGAAGAGAATTGCATGTTGAAATATTTTTTTAATTATTAGATATTTTAGGGGCTAAAGATAAAGCCACAATTAGATATAAATCATAAAGTTTTTTTTGTTTAAAATTAAACACATTTTAAGTATTTAGATAAGCTTGTTTTTAGTGAGTTATCGTTGTTTTTTAAACTTAAAATAAATGCGTTTTACAACGGAATTAATGAGTTTTAAAAAATAAAAATTAAAAAAAAGTTGTTGAAATAGTTTAATACACTACTTTCGTGCAGTCCAATGAAAGGTTTTCCACACTTCCAGAAGGTTTTAACGTAAATGCTTCAGGGTTTTTGGTTACTGTTTTTATTGGTTTTATTTATTTAAAATTTTAATTTTTTAAAATGAACATTTACGTTGGCAACTTAAACTGGAACATGTCCAGTGAAGACTTACAAGAACTTTTTGCACCCTACGGAGAAGTAGCTTCTGCAAAAATTGTTACAGACAAATTTAAAAACAATCGTAGCAAAGGATTTGGCTTTGTTGAAATGCCTGATGATGAAGCAGCTCGTACTGCAATTAGTGCATTAAATGAAACAGAAATTCAAGATCGCAAGATTGTAGTTAATGAATCAACTCCACGCCCAGAAGGTGAAAGAAGAAGTGGTGGTGGTGGATTTAATCGTGATCGCAGAGGCGGTGGCGGTGGATTTAATCGTGATCGCAGCAATAATAGAGGCGGTGGCGGTGGATTTAACAGATATTAATATTTGTTTAAATAAACTAAAAAAAGTCGTTTCAAATTTGAAACGACTTTTTTTATGACTATTCGTTGAATAATTTTACTTCAGCTAATGGATTAAATAAATAAGTTTTATTGCTGCTTATTTCTACACATTCAAAACGTGTTCTTCGTTTAATACCTTTTTTAAAAACTCTATTTTTTTCTGTTATAAATAATGCATGGTGTGGTATATTTTCAAGGTAAACTACATTATTGTTAGAGTTTGAATTGTGTTTTCTCAATACTCGTAATAATTCTGTTTCGCCATTGGCAGTTGCTGATGGATTTAAAATAGATTTTTGTAAAGCTTTTTTTATTTCATCAGGAAATACTTTTTTATTTACGAAATCAATTAAAAGTTTGCTGTAAAAATATTTCCATTCTTTGCCGTGAGACTCTACCTTATTACCAAATTGTTCAAAGGTTAATAAATGGGCTAATTCGTGTAGTAGTGTAATAAGAAATTCGTACTTGTTTAAATTGCCATTTACAGTTATAATATGATTGCTATTAAATCCTTTATGCCTGTAATTTCCTAAAATTGTTTTTCTTTTTTGAGTAACTATTAAATGCACTTTGTAGTGATGAATGTATTGTAAAACTGCTTCAAAACTTTCATCTGGTAAAAATTCTGCTAAGGTGTTGATAGGCTTTTCAACTTTAGGCATTTGGCGTTTTCTTTTTATTCAATTTTAAAACTATTCTTACCTCTAAATAAACATAAATGATGTATAAAAATAGTACAATTATTACTGCAAGCTTGCTTCTTAATTCTTTGGGTACATACTTTAAATACAAAAGCACAGAAGTTGCAATAAGTATTATTTTTAAAAATGTACTGCCTAAAACACTTCTTACTAAAACATTTGGATTTTTATTGTTTAATGCTTTAAGATGAAGCCATAAACTAAATAACGATAATAAAAATAAAAGTGCATTACCAAAAATAATTACACTATGATTTATTTGTATAGCATCCCATTTATCAGCCCAAATTAAAAATGCAATATTTACTATGGTAAATAATGCAAAAAAGGGCATTAGTAATTTTCCAAACTTTGATTGTTGCAGCATTATTTTTTATTTGTGTCTTTTATTAATTTAACTAAGAAGCCTATTAAAAATGTCATAGGTAGTATCCAAGTAGCCATTGGTTTTTTAGTAGTCATTTTTTTATCCAACCAAGTACCTAACCAAGTTGTTAATCCTAAACCAACTAATAGTTGAGTAGCCATGCTTGCATATTTTATTAAAACATTTCTTTTATTCTCTTGCATAATAAAAATAATTTGTTATACAATTTACAAAGTAAATTGAAATTGTTATACGAGGCTGCTTTGAATATGTTTTGTTTACATTAAAATATTTGCTTCAAATAAGAAATTGACCACTTATTGAAAAGTTCTTTTTTGTTATAGCATTTTCAATATGTTTGGCTTTATTATTTGTAAATGAAATGATGAAAAGAATTTTTATTGCTTTACTGTTTTTTACGACTTTCTTACAAGGAAAAACACAAACGAACAATGTTGTAAAAACTGTAGTAGATGCTACAACTCATCAACCCATTGAAGGTGTTATTGTACAATTGCTTCCATCTCAAAAAACTGTATTAGCAACACGGTTGGTAATTTTTATTTTAATAAAAATGATGTAAAATATTTACAATTTTCTTTTATAGGCTATGAAACCAAACAAATAAGTATTGATGAAGTTTTAAAAAATAATTTTATTTATTTAACACCTCAACGTGTGCAATTACAAGATGTAACAGTGGTAGGAAAAACAGGAGAGGAGTATAAAACAATTAGTAAAACTGATATTAAATTAAGAGGTATCAATAACTCTCAGGAAATTTTAAGAATGGTGCCAGGATTGTTTATTGGTCAGCATCAAGGCGGAGGAAAAGCAGAACAAATTTTTGTTCGTGGTTTTTATTGTGATCATGGTACAGATATTTTAATTACAGCAGATGGAATGCCAGTTAATTTAGTTTCTCATGCACATGGTCAAGGTTATGCTGATATGCACTTTATTATTCCTGAAACAATAGAAAGCGTAGATTTTCAAAAAGGAACGTACAATGTAGCAAAAGGAAATTTTACAACATCGTGCTTTGTAGATATACAAACAAGAAATGCTTTAACGAATAATACAGTAAAATTAGAAGCTGGAATGTTTGATACATATAGGGCATTAGGTATGTTTAATCTATTAAACGAAAAAGCAAAAGCCAAACAGCAATCTTTGTATGTAGCATCTGAGTATGCTTATTCAAATGGCTTTTTTGATGCTCCTCAATATTTTAATAGGTTTAATTTTTTTGCTAAATACAACGGAAAAATTTCAAAGCAATCTTATGCAACGCTGAGTGCATCTACGTTTTATAGTAAGTGGAATGCGTCTGGACAAATTCCTGATAGGGCAGTTGAAAATGGCATGATTGATTTTTATGGAGCTATTGATGATACAGAAGGTGGTAAAACTGCAAGAACAAATATAAATGCACGACTAACTACTACCTTACCAAATGGTTCTGTTTTTAAAAACCAAATTTATTTTACTTCCTACAACTTTGATTTAATTAGCAACTTTACTTACTTTTTGGAAGACTCTATTAATGGCGATCAAATAAGGCAAAAAGAACACAGAACTTTAGTAGGTTATAATGGAAGTTATAACAAAACAACTTATTTAAACAATACACAATTTACACATGAAATGGGTATAGGTGTAAGGCACGATTTTGTTAAAAATTTATCTTTGGCTCATACAGTTGATAAGGATATTATTGTAAATAGATTATCGTATGGAAATGTACATGAAACAAATGCTTTTGCTTATTTCAATGAAAGCATTAAATTTTCAGAAAAAATAGGTTTAAATGCAGGACTAAGATTTGATCAATTTATTAATAACTATAAAGATCATTTACTAAATGATACCTTACAAAAAGCAGCAGCAGCAATAGTTAGCCCAAAATTAAGCCTGTATTATTATCCTAATAAAAATAATCAATTTTATGTCAATGTAGGAAAAGGTTTTCACTCAAACGATACAAGGCTATGTGTAATAGAAAATGGAAGAAAAATTTTGCCACCAGCTTATGCTGCTGATATAGGAATGGTGTTAAAACCAACCAAACAATTATTAGTTCATGCAGCTTTTTGGTATTTATGGTTGCAGCAAGAATTTGTGTATGTTGGCGATGCTGCTATTGTAGAACTTTCAGGAAAAACAGAAAGAAAAGGAATTGATTTTTCTGTAAGATATGAGCCTGTTGCTTCTTTATATTTAGATGTAGATATTAATTATGCTCATGGTAGAATGTTAGAAGAAGCAAAAGGAAATGATTATATTCCATTAGCACCCATTTGGAGTAGCACAGGTGGTGTAACTTATAAAACTAAAAAAGGTTGGAATGGGAGTTTGCGTTATCGTTGGTTGAGTAATAGACCATCTAATGAAGATTATTCTTTAACAGCAGAAGGTTATTTTGTAAATGATGTAGTTTTAAATTACACAACCAAAAAATACGAAATAGGATTAACCATCAACAATTTATTTAACGTAAAATGGAAAGAAACACAATTTGCAACAGAAAGTAGATTAAAGAATGAGCCAGCACCAGTAGAAGAAATTCATTTTACACCAGGAACAAAGTTTGCTGCTAAAATAAGTTGTAGTATTTTCTTTTAAAGTTCCTTGTTATAAAGAGTTATACTCAAAATTAT
>JAIXLB010000103.1 GCA_026931905.1 Chitinophagales bacterium | reverse complement strand
CTCAGATCGCAGTTTTAAAATCTCCATTCTCTTACTCTAATGCATAATCCGGGTTAAATACCTCGTAGCTTCTGTTTTTATTTTGATAACTGATGGTTGATTTGGATGGTGCTTTATTTATGCCCAAATGATTGAGATTGCCTGTAGCCGAACGAAGTCCATTACTAAATATCTCGTACAGATTGGCTTTTGGCAAATTGGCAAAAAAGCATCATTACCAAGTGTGTCCAACTATTACAGCCTTTTTCGTGTTTATCACTTTGATGGGTAGCAACTAGTTTCTTAAATTTTAAACTATCTAACTTACCAATAATTTGGGCAAACAATGTTAATTTTGACATCTTGAGAAAGTGAGTTTGTTGTGCAACCCCAAAGATAAATTTGGGTTACAAAACACTTTCTCTTTTTATAAACGTTTAGGACGCTATTGATGTAGATTCATTTTTTGGGTTTAAAATTTTTTGTAAAAAAAGAGGTGAATAGTTTTTGCTATTCACCTCCTGGATATTTATAATGGAATTTTGGTTATTTGTAACGCAATACTTTAAACTCTGTTCTTCTGTTTTTCTGACGACCTTCTGGGTTGTCTTTTCCATTGATGGTGTTAGGTGCAATAGGTTTTGTTTCGCCATAGCCAACTGCTTCTACTCTATCTGCTTCAATACCTTTATTTTCTAAATATTTTTTTACTGCATTAGCTCTTGCTTGAGATAATTTTAGGTTGTAAGCATCACTACCTTTACTATCTGTATGCCCACCAACTTCAATTACCATAGTTGGATATTTATTCATAAATGCTACAATTTGATTATCTATAGCATCGTAAGATTCAGGTAAAATTTCTGCTTTATTGAAAGCAAAATAAATATTATCCATTACAATTACAGTATCAACTTTTGGTGGTAGCGGTGGTGGTATTTTTTGTAAGCACAATACATCTAAATTTTGTTGGGTAATCATATCATCTGTAATAACAGCAGTTGAAACTGCATTGGGGTTATAACCTTCTGCTGTTGCAGATGAAGTGAATGTGTCAAAATCTTCTGAGGTAAAAGCATAAGTTCCATCAGCACCTGTAACACTTGATACAACAACATTACTTGCTGAATTTACCACTTGTATTTTAGCCCCATTAATAGGTTGTTTGGTTTCGCAATCTATAACTATACCTGAAATTTGTTTAATAGGTCTTTCTTTATTCAAAGCAAACATTTCTAAACAACAGGCACTTTCTCTATCTGAGCTAAACAATACATCACCTAACATATTTTTTGCTCCACCATTTGATGCAAAATAAATATCATCTTTAATAGAGTTTAAAGGATAGCCTAAATTTTCTGGTGTAGCCCAATTTCCTATATTTCCTTTGCTGGCATAAAAATCAAAACCTCCCATTCCTACATATCCATTGCTTGAAAATACTAATTGTTGCGATGCTACATGATAAAAAGGTGCTTGCTCATCGAATTTTGTGTTGATATTTGGACCTAAATTAGATTCAGTTCCTGTTATAATATTTCCATCATTATCTAATTGTACAGACCATAAATCAAAGCCTCCTATACCATCGGCTCTATTACTTGAAAAAATTAAGTTTTTACCATCAGGCATAATGCAAGGTTGTTGTGTGCTTGCTCCATCTTTATTAATTGAATTATCTAATAAAACAGGTTCGCCCCATTTATTCTTATCTTTTTTACTAACATATAATGAAGCTGATTTTTTACCATTACCAATTACCCAACGAGTTAAATACATTGTATTACCATTTGGGGTAACTGCAACAACACCTTGATGTTTACCTGCTGGTTGAGGGATATCGGCTTTTTTTACTTCATTTAATACACCATCACTGAAAGTTGCAGTATATACTTTGTTGTAAAACTGAGCATTTTTTGAAGCACCACTATCTGGTCTTGTTGTTGTAAAAAAGTAGGTATTATCATTTATTTTTAATGGGGCATAATTTGCACCACTTGTATTAATGCCATTGGCTGCTTTTTTTACTGTAAATAAATGCAAATCTGCTTTGGTGGTTTGTTGTTTAATAAACTTTAAGTTTTTCACTTCTCTTCCAGCATCTTCAACATATTCGTTGCCACCTTGTCCTGCACTTGCAAAAGAAGTTAAAACAGAATCGGCTGCATCGTACTGTCCTAATGCTCTTAAAGTTTTACCATGCCAATAGGGAGCTAAAGGAAAAGTTGCTTTATCGAACTTACTTGCTTGAGCATAATAAGGCTCTGCTTTGGAAGGATAATTAAGATGTCTATAACACTCAGCTAATTTATATACAGCTTGTTGATAATTGCTTACAGCTACTTTTTGTTTTTTAGAAATAGCATTAACTGAGTAAGGGTCGAAGCCCGATGATTTAATATTTTTATTAGCACTATTTACATATTTTTCATAATATTCTGCAGCAGAGTTATAATCTGCTTTTTCATAATATGCATCTGCAGCCTTAATGTAATCATAGACAATTTGTGCTGAGGCGTTAAGAGATATGAAAGCAATACAAATTAAGGTTAATAATTTTTTCATGAGCGTTTGTTTGTTTTTTAGCTGCTACCTAAAATTTATAATAAATTTTCTTTGTTGATTAGGGTTTATTTATTTGATTTTTTTTAAATATTCTATATATTGTTTATTGTTTTTAATAAATCAACCAATCATTATTTTATAATCTTGGACAAATAAATTCAACTTCTGGAGTTTTTGCTCTTTTTCGTCCAATGAATGATAATGAAATTTCAAAGCTATTGGCTCCTTTTTGCATTTTACTTAAATCTGAAGAAGTTACATCATAGCTTAATCCTAAGGTCATGTTTTTATAATATAATCCAATATAAGGTGAAATTGCATCTTTAATTCTATAATTTAACCCAAACAAAAACTCAGTTTCTAATGGAGCTTTAATTTGTCCATAAGCACCAATCATAGCCTCTGATGATGAACGTTGTTGAATATAAAGGAAATTTGGTGTTACAGTAAAGTTTTCGTTTACTGCAATTTTAACACCGCCATGTAAGGTATAGCGAATAGGGAATTTTTCTGTTCCATTAGAGCTAAATTTATCATCAGGTCTTGTTAAATGAGATGCTGAAAACCCAGCATAAATATTTGCTTTTTTGCCTGGTTGAGCATCGAAATATAAAACTCCAGCACCCGCATCGAATGCACTTGCATTGGTTCTTGAAAGAATATCTGCAGGAAGATTTGGATTATAACCCATTGTAGGATCCCATTGGCTTCCCCATTGCATTTTATTAGGGTTAAACCTACGTTGTACAATTCCTGCTTGTAATCCAAAAACCACTCTTTGGTTTCCGTTTACCCCAAATCTTACTCCTGTGTAAGCAATATTAGCATAAGCTGTAAGATAAGTATAACCTCCATTACCTGCAGTTTGTTGCATTACACTTCCTCCATAGTTTATGGTGTTATTACCATTAAAATCTACAGATACACCTGGTGTAGAAAATGGGTTGGTTATATTACCCCATTGGCTTCTGTAAATGCCAGTAACTCTGTAATCACCATCAAAAACTCCCGTTAAGGCTGGATTTAGCCAAGATGGGTACATGTAATATTGAGAGAAGTGAGGATCTACCTGTGCTTGTAGTTTTGATACAGAAAGTACAAATATTCCTGCTCCAATCAAAATCAATTTAGAAATAGCTCTCATTATAGTTAGCTTTTAGTGTTAATTTATAATTTAGTTTCTTTTATCTAATAATTGTTAATGAACCTGTTAGGGTTGGATAATTTCCTTTAAAATCTATGATATAATAATATACTCCTACAGGTATTGGTTTTCCATTAACCCTACCATCCCAATCTGTTGGGTATCTATTACTGCTATATACTTTTTGTCCATATCTGTTAAATACTTCTATTGATACATTTGGATAATCTTTTAAATTTTTGATTTCCCATGTGTCATTAATTCCATCTCCATTAGGAGAAAAAGCATTGGGCACTTCTACTTTCTTTAATGCTGTTACACGCATTGTATCAGATGCAGAACAATTACCTAAGCCTGTAGCTGTAAGAACATAAGTTCTGTTTTGATTAACAGTTACAAACGGACGTAAAATATTTGCATTTGAAAGATCGGTTGGTGGTGTCCATTTAAAAGTAATTGAAGCAGATGAATCATTTACTCTTGGGTCTAATCTTGCCACATTTCCTAATGGAACAAAAATATCTGGACCAGCATCTACAATAGGTTGAACATATACTTTAACTACTTTAGAAATTGTATCTGAAGAGCAGCCTACATCATTTTTTACTACCAACTTTACTGTATAGTTGCCTGGTTTAGTATACAATTTTGATTGATTAGCTCCTGTACCTGGTAACCAAGTTGTGTTATCGCCAAAGTTCCAAGAACGAGTTGCTATTGTACTTCCAGGTGCTGAACTTAAATCTACAAAAGTGCTTGTTACGCCTTGGCATAATTCATTTGGTACTGCATTAAAGTTAGCTATTGGTTTATCGTAGAACGCACTAAAAGTTTTATCTAAAAACTTAACACAACCTTTATTAGATGTAGCTGTTAAACGTATAGTATAATTTCCAGAAGCTGCATAAATTCGTGAACCATTTGTTGTAGTTGTATTTGGAGAACCATCGCCAAAATTCCAACTATAATTTGCAGTTCCTGAAGCAATAGTTGTTTTATTGGTAAATACTGCTGGTCGGTTTGGCATACATACAAATGCTGGTGTATCAAAATCAACAACAGGATTTGGGTTTACTGCTACAGTAGTTGAGGCAGATGATTTACAACTGTTTAATGTTACTGTTACTGTATAAACACCACTCATTGCTGTTGCACTATTTGGTATATCTATATTTTGTTGAGTGCTTGTAAAGCCACCTGGTCCAGCCCAAGCATAAGTTACACCTGGTGTTGTAGAATGAGAGGTTAAACTTAACTGTGCAGTTTCGCACAAAGGTCCATTGTTTGCTACAACTGGAGTTGCTGGTGGTGTAGGATCTTTAACATTAAATGGTCCTACAATATTTGATTTACAAATGCCTGAAGTAACACTTACATTACTGTAAACTCCTGCAAGTAGCCCTGTTATTTTTACTTCACCAGCAGCATCACTTGTTAAAGTAAGTGTTGTAGGAGTGCCAGCTTTTGTATATTCTACTGTGAATGATGTATTAGCGTCTAAGCCTGTTAAAGTAATAGTTCCTGTTGCAGCATTACAATCTGTTGTATTTGTAAAACTGCTACTTGCTATTACAGGTGTATTGTATATTGTAACTGTTGTTGTACCTGCTGCAGAAGTACAATTATTTAATGTTGCTGTAACAGAATATGTACCACTTGCTGCTGCTGTTACTGCATTAATACTTGGATTTTGTGTGTTATTTGAAAACCCATTTGGACCAGTCCAATGATAAGTAACACCAACAGTTGTAGAGCTTGCTGTTAAATTTAATTTACTTCCATTACACAAAGGAGAATTTGCAGAAGCAGTTGGTGTAGCTGGTGGGTTTGGATCTGTTAAATTAAACGGACCTACTGGAGCTGATGTACATCCATTTAAGGAAACTGTTACACCACTGTAAGTACCTGCTGCTAAACTTGGTATAGTAACTGTACCACTTCCATTACTTGTTAATGTTATAGATGTTGGTGTAGTATTGACTAAATAAATTACTGTATAAGCTGTATTAGCAGTTAAACCTCCTAATTCAATTTTACCTGTTGCACTTCCACAATTTATTGGATTAATGCCATTACTACTACTAATTACTGGTGTTTGTTTAATAACTGCTGTTGCTGTTCCTGCGGCAGAAACACAACCATTTAAGGTTGCAGTAACACTATAAACCCCTCCATTAGTTACAGTAGTATTATTTACTGTTGCAGAAGCTCCTGTTGCTGTAAAGCTATTAGGTCCAGACCAATTAAATGTTACTCCAGAAGTAGCAGATGTTGCAGAAAGATTTAAAGTTGTACCACTGCATACTGGACTATTGGTTGTAATTACAGGTGTAGCTGGCGGATTAGGATCTACTAAGTTTATAGGTCCTACAGATGCAGATTTGCAAGTTCCAATACTCACAGAAATATCTGAATAAGTTCCTGCTGCAAGACCTGTAATAGTTATTTCTCCACTTGAGTTGGAAGTAATTGTTGCCGTTTTTGTAGTTCCATTTATAATATATTCAACACCATAAGCTGTTGATGGGGTTAAACCATTTAATTTAATACTTCCATCGGCTACAGTACATGCAGAAGGATTAGTTTTAGTTGTGCTACCTATAATTGGTGTTGCTATTATTGTAACATTTACTGTACCTGCTGTAGAGGAACAATTATCTTTTATTGCTACTACCGAATAAGTACCTCCTGTTGCAGTAGTAACATTATTAATAGTAGGGTTTTGGTCGGTGCTTGCAAAACCATTTGGTCCAGTCCATACATAATTTATAGTTCCTGTAGTTGTTGTAGAAGCTGTTAAATTCAATGTTCCGTTTTGACAAATGGGGCTATTACTGCTTGCTGTTGGTGTAGCTGGCGATGAAGGATTTTGTATAGTAATACTTGCTACAACATTGGAAGTACAATTACCAATTTTTACAGAAATATTTGTATAAGAACCAATACTTAAGTTAGGGATTGTAAGTACACCACTTGCATTTGATGTTAAACTTACTGTAACAGGATTACCTGCTAAAGTATAGTTTACAGTATAAGTAGTATTGTTTTCTAACCCAGTTAATTCAATATACCCATCTGTACCATTACAAGTAGTTGGTGCTGTTCCTGAACTGCTTGCTATTGCTGGTGTTACAGCAACTACAATTGTTTTTACAACTGTATCAGCCAAGCAAGGGAATGATGAACCAGAACCTAAAATAGAGTGTTTTACTTGGTAAGTACCTGCTGTTGTATAGGTAATAGTTTTTGCAGTATTAGTTGTTTCTGTAACAGTTGTTCCATTATCAAAATTCCAGTACCAACCTGTAGTTCCAACTACATTTGAAGTAGGAGTAAATGTTACTGATTGTCCTAAACATAAAGTATCTAATGATGCTGTATAAGGAGAATGTGGTCTTGCACCAGTAGTTGCAGTTACTGGTTTAGATATGGAGTCTATTCCACCATACTCTGTTATAATAACCAGTTTTACATTATATGTTCCCGGTGATGCATAAGTGAATACTGGGTTTTGTTGCGAAGAAGTATCATTAGGGTTTGATGAAAAATACCACTGATATTTAATAACATTTAACCCTTCTGGTGTTT
>JAIXLB010000083.1 GCA_026931905.1 Chitinophagales bacterium | reverse complement strand
GGTTTTATATTAAGGATTAAACGCAAATTACAGACATTAAATTGTAATAATTGGTTGCATATCAATGATATTTTTAAAAAATTATTCCACATAGGTTAATAAAAAAGGCTTCCATCTTTCAGGAAGCCTTTTTTATTAACATTTTAGAACTATTGAATTTATTATTTTTTCAAGTTTGGATGAGGTGCTGGAACACTATTTGGTCCATCTTCAGTTGTACCTTGTAAATCTACAGTATTTGCATCTCCATCTTGTCCGTAAGTAAATATTAATCTACTTTCTGCAATACCTTGTTTTTCTACTAAATACTTAATTACAGCATTTACTTTTTCCCAACTGGCTTGCTGTGCTGATTTACTTGTAGATCCATATCCTGTAACTCTTACTTTACAATCAGGATTAGCTTTCATTTGTTGAGCTATTGTTGCTAATATTGATTGAGCATCTTTTGTAAGTTTAGCATTACCTTTAAATTGAATACTTGGTAAGTTTTCTATAGTACAAGTATTTTTATTAGTACCTACACCTGTTTCTTTTAATTTAGTTAATTCAT
Organism: Chitinophagales bacterium; assembly: GCA_026931905.1. Lineage (GTDB taxonomy): Bacteria > Bacteroidota > Bacteroidia > Chitinophagales > Chitinophagaceae > UBA1930. The sequence goes on along the minus strand of JAIXLB010000083.1, from coordinate 6,874 downwards.
CTCTTAATTCCTTGCAACAAGCTGGTTCTGGACAAGTACCAACGCCATCGTTATTTACAGGGAAACATTTTTGAGAAGTTAATATTTCTTTATCTCTGTAATCAGGCACTCCATCACCATCTGTATCTATTGCACGACCATGAGTATCTACTCTTGCTCCTTTAGGAGTATTTGGTTCTAAGTCAAATTGGTCTGTAACGCCATCACCATCTGCATCATCCAACACTGGTTTAGGCATTTTCATATGTGCAGGTTTGTTTAACTCATTGTATGCAAAGTTGTTTGGATTAATCCACCATAATGGTTGTACATTTTTGTTAGTTTTACCCATATTTAAGTTTACACCAACACTTGTGAAGCTAAACATATCGTCGCTTTTACCAGCTTTCCAACCATCTAACATATCATAACCTGTAAGTATTTTGGTAAATCTTTGTTCTAATTTTAAGTTTACTTTGTTGTTTAGTTTATAAGCAACACCTGCACCTATACTTGCACCATGTAATAAAGTCCAAGCATGTCTTCCATTAATTTTAGCACCACCAACTGTACCTATAATTCCAGATTGAGAATTAGGGTATTGGTAAGCATAAAATGTTCTCCAATCATTTAAAATATCTTTATATTGAACTCTTGTTGCTACAAATTCGTAACCAGCAGTTAAATACCAGTTTGTTTTTGGATTACCTCTGTAATAACTAATAGGATTTAAAGAAACTACTAAATCTAAAGCTCCTCCATGTTTTTGATTTTTATACTCAGTTTGTCCTATTACAGTTCCCCAAGCATTTGGTTTACCAGAACTCATAGAACCAAAATAACCCAATCTTAAAGAGAAAGTATGGTTAATAGCTTTACGAGCTGTGATAGAGCCACCAATTCCTATTTTTGGATTTATATCTCCAATAAGGAATGATGGACCACCAGCAAAACCTAATTCCCATTGAGAACGTGGTTGAGCAGGGTAAGGATAATTATTATTTAAAAACTCATTGTGTTGAGGCATTCTCTTTGCAGGAATTTTAGAACTGTCTTTCCAGTCCCAACCCCAATCATTGTTTTGTGCATAACCTGCTAAACAAAATACAGAAAATAAAATAGCAAGTAATGTGTACTTTTTGCTTGTCATAGTGAAAATTTATAAGTTAAAATATAGAAGTTTTAGATTTTTATAGAGGGCAAAAGTAGTAAAACATACTAAAATTCCAAAAATTATATTTTAGAAGTTATTAAAATATTATTAAAACCAATTTCTTACAATAAAATTACTATAACTATATTGCAACCTTTATATTTTAAGTTGTATGAGTGTTACTCCTAAAATAATTGAGTGTGAGCTAAAACAGTTTGAAATTCATTTCAAAGAGGCTGTAAAAAGCAGGGTTGCATTATTAGATAGGATAATGGCATACATTGTTAAGAGGAAAGGTAAGCAACTTAGACCCATGTTTGTTTTATTATCTGCTAAACTTGGAGGTACTATTAATGAAACTTCTTATAGAGCAGCTTCTTTGGTAGAACTTTTACATACTGCAACTTTAGTACATGATGATGTGGTAGATGATGCTATGCAACGCAGAGGTTTTTTTTCTATTAATGCATTATGGAAAAACAAAATTGCCGTTTTAGTAGGCGATTATTTATTATCAAAAGGTTTATTACTTTCTTTAAATAATAAGGATTACAAAGTATTGCAAATTTTATCTAATGCTGTAAAAGAAATGAGTGAAGGAGAATTATTGCAAATAGAAAAATCGAGAAATCTTAATTTAAAAGAAGATGTTTACTATGAAATAATTAAAGGAAAAACCGCTTCGCTTTTGGCATCTTCCTGTGCTGCTGGTGCTTCTTCAACTTTTGATGATGATGAACAAATAGAAAAAATGAGATTGTTTGGCGAAAAAACAGGTATGGCTTTTCAAATAAAAGATGATTTATTTGATTATAGTAATAACAATGTAGGTAAACCAACTGGTAATGATATTAGAGAAAAAAAATTAACGCTCCCCATTATTTATGTTTTGAATAATTGCGATGCTGCAACAAGAAAAAAAATTATTTATATTGTTAAAAATAAAAACAAAGAAAAAGAGCAAGTAAACTATGTTATAGAGCAAGTAAAAAAATATGGAGGCATTGATTATGCTACACAAAAAATGTTTTCTTTTAGAGATGAAGCCATAACTCTATTACATTCATTTCCTAAATCTGAAGTTAGAGATGCTTTGGAAGATTTAGTAAGATATACAACAGATAGGAATTATTAAAACTATGCAAAAAAGATGGAACATATTATCTACCGATACTAATAAAGTAATTGCATTACAACAAGCTCTGAAAATTAATAAAACCCTTTGTAATATTTTAGTTCAAAGAGGTATTGATAGTTTTGAAAAAGCAAAAAAATATTTTCGTCCGTCGCTTGAACATCTACACAATCCATGGTTAATGAAAGACATGGATAAAGCTGTTGAAAGAATTTTATGGACTTTTAATAACCACGAAAAAATTCTTGTATTTGGAGATTATGATGTAGATGGCACAACAAGTGTAGCAACTTTGTATAGCTTTTTAAAAGCCAATTATGAGCATGTAGATTTTTATATTCCACATCGTTATAAAGAAGGCTATGGTGTAAGTAAAGCAGGAATTGATTTTGCTGCAGCTAATCATTTTTCTTTAATAATTTCTATAGACTGTGGTATTAAAAGTGTAGAGTTAATTGCTTATGCAAAAACTTTAAATATTGATTTTATAGTTTGCGATCATCACATGCCCGATGAAATACTACCTAATGCTGTTGCCATTTTAAATGCTAAACAAAAAGATTGTAATTACCCTTATAAGGAATTGTGTGGTTGTGGTGTAGGTTTTAAATTAATACAAGCCCTTGCAGAAAAATTAAATTTAGAAAACGAATCTTACTTACAGTATGTAGATTTAGTAGCAACTGCTATTGCTGCAGATATTGTACCCATAACAGATGAAAACAGAGTGCTTACTTATTTTGGTATAAAGAAAGTAAATGAAAATCCTAATACTGGTATTAAGGCTTTAATACAATTGGCAAAGCTTGAAAAAAATATTTCTGTAAGTAACCTTGTATTTATGGTTGCTCCAAGAATTAATGCTGCTGGTAGAATGGATGATGCAAAAAAAGCGGTACAACTTTTTATTGAAAATGATGATAAAAAAGCTTTGGAATATGCAGAAATGCTTCACATTGATAACACAGAAAGGAGAGAAGCTGATACTAATATTACTGAAGAAGCATTAGCTATTATTCAAAGCGATGCACATTTAATGCATAAAAAAACAACTGTAGTATATAATGAAAATTGGCACAAAGGTGTTGTGGGTATTGTTGCAAGCAGATTAATTGAAACCTACTACAGGCCTACCATTGTACTTACAAAAAGCGATAATTTAATTTCGGGTAGTGCAAGAAGTATTTCTGGCTTTAACTTATACAATGCAATTCATGCTTGTAAAGATTATCTTGTAAATTATGGAGGACATTTTGCTGCAGCAGGTTTAAGTCTTTTACCAGAGCAGCTCAATAATTTTATTCATGCTTTTGAAAAAGAAGTAAGCAATACCATTCATCCAGATTTGCTTATTCCCGAAATTGTTATTCATGCTGAAGTTGCTTTTGAAGAACTAACCATGAACTTCTACAACATCATAACTCAAATGGAGCCTTTTGGTCCTGAAAATATGCGACCTGTTTTTATTTCTAAAAAAGTTATAGATACTGGTTTTTCAAAAATTGTAAAAGAACAGCACTTACGAATTTCTGTAAAACAAAATGATATTCACTTTTCAGGAATTGGTTTTAATATGGCAGATAAGTTTCAAATTTTTGAACATAAAAAACCTTTGGATATTGTTTATACTTTGGATATAAATGAATGGAATGGCACAAAATCTTTACAATTAAAACTAATTGATGTAAGGCTGAGTGAATGAACTGTACACACTAATCTATAAACATCCTGTTTTTTAATCGCACATCTTTTAGTAGCTTATAAAATTTGCTATCTCTTGCTAACAATTTTGTAATATTCAAATGTGTTTGATGGTGCATATCTGTTCCTATTAAATCTATCATGCCTTCTGCAATTAATTTTTCTGCAACTTTTTTTACAGGCTTTCCATAATAACCAGCTAAGGATAATAAATTTACTTGCATCCAACAGCCTTTTTCTTTTATTTTTTTATATTCCTGAAATTGATGGTGGTAATAATTGTATCTTTCAGGATGTGCTAAAATGGGCTGTAAACCTGCTAAACGTAAATCGAAAATTACTTGCTCAAAATTGGGCGAAGGTGCTAAATACGACATCTCTACTAAAATAAAATTTTTTCCAAAAGTTAGTAAATTATTTTTTCCTTTTTTGATTAATTGTTCAAAGTCGTAATCAATCATATATTCTGCAGCAGCTTCAACTTTTACTTTAATATTTTTTTCTGCAAGTGCTTTTTGTACTTCAGCTAATCTTGGTAAAATTGTTTCTGGAGAGTTGGGATAAACAGAAGTAAGTATATGTGGAGTACATATTAATTTTTCGTACCCTAAATTTTGCAATTCTTGTACAAAGTGTACAGTGTCTTCCATTGTTTTTAATCCATCATCTAAGGCAGGTAATAAGTGTGAGTGCATATCTACACCTATAAAAGATAAATCAGGATGTGTAACGGATTTTTTGAATAAACCAAACATATACAGCAAATTTATCTAATTGCAGAATATAAAGGCTTAAACATTTTAGCATCTATACTTTCGTATATAGAGTTATTGCTAATAAATTCGGGCACTATACGTTTCATCTGCTTTACAACTTCTTCATCTTTATTTTCAAGTGCAAGTTGTATTACAGTATTTATACTTTCAGAAACTTTTGCAAAATCGTATTCAATAACTTTGGCTATTAATATTTTTTTATTGTGTGTTGGTATTACTTCTTCTTCTTTATTCAATAATTCTTCAAATAGTTTTTCACCAGGTCTTAATCCAGTAAAACGCAATTCAATATCTTTTCCTGGAGTTAATCCAGCTAAACGAATCATTTTCTTTGCAAGGTCTAAAATTCTTACTGGTTCACCCATATCAAATAAAAATACTTCGCCACCTTTTCCTATTGTTCCTGCTTCTAAAACTAATGAGCAGGCTTCAGGAATAGTCATAAAATATCTTATAATATCTGGATGAGTAACAGTTACAGGACCACCATTTTTTATTTGCTCTTGAAATCTTGGAATTACAGAACCATTAGAGCCTAAAACATTTCCAAATCTTGTAGTTATAAATCGTGTACGTTTAGCATTTTTACCCATTTGTACAATACCAGAATCGTACACAGGTAAGTCTTCTCTGGTTTGTAAAGTTTGGCAATAAATTTCTGCAATACGTTTTGAAGCACCCATTACATTGGTTGGGTTAATGGCTTTATCGGTTGATACTAAAACCATTGTATCTACGCCAAATTCTTCTGATAAATCTGCAATCATTTTTGTTCCTAAAACGTTATTTCTAATTGCTTCCGAAGGATGGTTTTCCATCATAGGAACATGCTTGTAAGCAGCAGCATGAAACACAACTTCTGGCATATAATTAGAAAATAAATTACGCATAGAGCTTTCATCTTTTACATCGCCTAAATACACTTTCAAAGCATTACCAATACTGAATTTTTGATGTAATTCATATTCTAATTCGTACAAGCCTGTTTCTGTTTGATCGCAAATAATTAATGATGATGGATAAACACTGGCTATTTGTCTTGCTATTTCACTTCCTATTGAGCCAGATGCACCTGTAATTAATATTTTTTTATCTCTTAAATGATTTATTACATGTTCGTTCTTTAAACTTATCTGTTTACGTCCTAAAAGCTCTTCAATTTTTACTTCTTTTAATTGATTTACGTTAAGGTGTCCTTGAATCCATTCTCTCATAGGAGGTATATTCATTACCCTAACATTATTTTCTAAACAATAATCTACTATCTTATTTTTTTCTTCTAGATCAATATCTTGTTTTGCAAAAAACAACGTTTTTACCTGCCAATTTTTAAATGCTATTTGAAGATGATTTTTAGGATAAATTTTTACTGTATCTATTGTTTTACCAATCAAATCTTCTTCTTCATCTACAAAGGCTACAATCTTAAATTTATTGTTCGATGTTTGTTCAATCGTTTTCTTTAATAAGGAGCTATTTTGACCTGCACCATAAATTACAACATTGGTATTTTCATCTGTATTTACACTAATGCTGTATAAATGCTTTACTAAAAGTCGGTAACCAAATAATAAGAAAGAGGCTATGAAAAAATAAATAAATAATACGGATATTGGTGTAAACTGCTGAAATTGTAATGAACTTAAAACAATGTTTATTACAATCATTATAAAAAAGGAGTAAAAAACTGCAGTTATACTTCTAAATGCTTCTTGAAATCCTGAAAATCTAATAATACCATGATAGGTTTTAAAAACATAAAATAATATACTATTTGTAGCAATTACAATAAGTACATCATCTATAATGGTATCAAATGTTATTAAATTAAGGTCAAAATTAAATCGTAAATAATTGGCATAAATAATAGCAAAGCAAGCAATGGTCATGTCTAATACAAACAAAGCCCATTTTGGTGCTATTCTGTTTCTTAATAAAAATTTTCTAAATTTTTTCACCTGTCTTTTTGTTTTCTTTATTCATTTGAATATTGGTTACTTGCACACATGGAGTTTTTTCAAGTGAAGGTTACTTTTAGAGAATGATGGATTGACAGTATTACAAAGATACAATTTTTATATAAATCTTCCCTTTTCTTTTTTGCACTTATTTGAATTACTTGCTTTAAGA
>JAIXLB010000023.1 GCA_026931905.1 Chitinophagales bacterium | reverse complement strand
ATGATATTAATAATTTGAATATTGTCAATCCAATGGGCGTTCCAATTGAAGTTTCTCAGTTTTCAACCATTGAAAAAGACAATTCGCCCTCATTATTAGAACGAAAAGACCGACAACCAGCCGTTACCTTAACTGCCGATGCTTTGGGTCGTCCTTCAGGAACAGTTGCCGATGAAGTTGTAGTTTATGTAAAAGATAATCCTTTGCCTAATGGCATTGAAATGACTTGGGGAAGCGATATTAAAAGGCAAAACGACAGTTTCGGAGCATTGGGGTCTGTACTTATAATATCATTTATTCTGATTTATCTTATTATGGTTGCTTTGTATGATAGCTATATCTATCCATTTGTAGCCTTATTTGCTATTCCGGTTGCAGCTATTGGTGCGTTTTTAGCCTTGAATTTATCGTTAAGTCATTTAAGTTTATTTGCGTTGTTAGGTTTGATTATGTTAATGGGATTAGTAACCAAAAACTCCATTTTAATTGTTGATTTTACCAATCAATTAAAAGCCGAAGGAAAACCGTATCGTCAAGCCATTATCGAAGCAAGCAAAGGTAGAATGCGACCTATTTTAATGACTACTTTATCAATGGCAATCGGAATGTTACCGATAGCATTAGCCACTGGAACATCAGCCGAATGGAAAAACGGATTGGCGTGGGTAATTATCGGAGGTTTACTTTCTTCATTGGTATTAACCATTTTCTTAGTGCCAATGGTGTATTATGTAGTAGATAGAGTGAAGGAGAAATTTAGCAATAAAAAAACAATTTAAAATGAAATAAATACTTATTGTGCTTTCAGCACTCTTATTCCTTTCTTCATTCTCAAATACAAAAGAAGAATACAATTTAGCAATTGAAGTAGAAAACTTACGAAACTCAAAAGGTGTTTTACAGGTAGCATTATACAACAAAGACGGCTCAATACCAGATGAACAGTACAAAAACTACTTCAAACTTCAGACTACAAATATTGAGAGCGGAAATGCCGAAGTTACTTTTAAAAATCTCCCGAAAGGAAGATATGCTATAAACATTTTGCACGATGAAAATAAAAATGGCAAAATTGATAAAGGTTTAATCTTACCCAAAGAAGGAATTGGCTTTTCAAATTATCAATCTATCGGTTTAACTAACCGTCCAAATTATAAAAAAGCAAGTTTTGATTTGTTTCAAGACAAAAAAATTAAAGTGAAAGTGATTTATATTTAAGCCAAGCACAGGTGAAAGCACACCCCGAAAAACTCGGAAAGAGCTTTCACCTTTCCAACGCAGATAAAATTGAATAAAAAACCCTTCCCTTTAAAAATAAAAAAATAAGCAACCGCACAGATTTATACAGCTTTGAAATGCAGTATTGACAGTGGTTTGCAGGGACAACGAACAAGAACCACTGTCTATAACATCGGTTTTGGCAAAAATGGGCTGACGGAAGTAATTGAACAGTTGTACTACTATCAACTTTTGTGCGTATATTCGACTGACGGTTTTCAAATGCCCCCTCTTCGCCAATACCCAAAACGTTGCCTGTAATTTTATGAGACGCATTACATTAATTATACTGACTTTATTCATTGCGACACTTGCAGCTGCAAAATGTGCTAACACTGGTATTTATTGTTTATCTAAAAGTTCGACACTTAATAAAAACGGACTTATAATTTTGGAGTTCTACGCTTCAAGTCAATCATTAATTTCAGACTTAAACAAAAAGTATCCAATCTATTTAAAGTCGCCTAATGGAAAAGTTCAATTAAATGTCATTGAGACCTTGACGGGTGAAATGCGTTTGACACAAATTGTTCTGAAGCCAGCAACTGAATTAAAAGCTGACGAACTTTACACACTTCAAATTGACAACTTACCAAAATATGAACAAAAACCAGAGCGTTACAATAGTTCATCAAACAAATGGGAATCTTTGACTTTCAAAATAAATAATTCAGTGGACAACGATATTCCAATTTTAAGTAACACACCAACAGAACAAAAGAAGTCGTTAGTTTATTATGGTTGTGGACCTGCAAGTTGGGTTTACTTTAATATTTCAGGACAAGATAAGTCGGAACTATTTGTAAGAACAAATGTTACAAACAAAGCAACAGGAAAAGTTACAACTTATATTTTGGCTATTGAAAATGGAGCAGCAAAGGTTGGACACGGAATGTGTTCAGGTGCTTTTCACTTTGACAATGGCAACAATTATGAAGTTACCTTTCAATTACTTGACCAATCAGGAAACAAAAGCAACTCAACAAGTACAATAGCATTTACAAAACCGACAAAGGAAACGAATGACGAATAAAAACTACAGGCAACATTGGGTTTGCTGCAATTTGGGCTTGACGTTGTAAGCATCAACTTTTGTTCGCTATTGTGCTTCAGTTCCAGCTTGATGTTATAAATTTGCCTTATCAATAAAACATCAGCAATATTGCAATCATCAACTATAGTTCCGGGCTGACTGTTTTTCAAATTCCACCACAAACACAAATACTCGAACGTTATCTGCAACCATCCAAGAGCAAAATAGTAACAAAAAAAAATATTTTGTACCAAGAATTGGTATATTTGAACCAAATTAAGAATTATGGCTAAAAATACTTCGATTTTGTTGGGTGACTATTTTGACAATTTTATAAATCAACAAATCAAAAGCGGAAAATATTCTTCGGCAAGTGAAGTTGTGCGAACAGCTTTAAGAATGTTTGAGTTTGAAGAATCTAAAAAAACGGAACTGATAAATGAATTGAAAAAAGGTGAAAAATCAGGTTTTGTAAAAGAGTTTAACAGAGAAAACTTCCGAAATGAACTTCATCAAAAACATCTCGCTAAATAATGAAATACAAAATAAGTATTGAAGCGAAAAATGATATTGAGAAGATTTGGCTTTACACTTTTGAAAATTGGTCGCTTGAACAAGCTGACCGTTATTTTGATTTGATAATGGATGAAATTGAATACATTGCTGAAGACCCGGCTTCTGGAAAAAATTTTAGTGATGTGAGAAAAGGATATATGAGGACTCGAATAAAATCTCATTTCATTTTATACAAAGTGAATAAGAAACTGAATGAAGTGGAAATTATCAGAGTTCTTCACCAAAGAATGCATATTGAAAATAGACTAAATGACGAGTAAAAATATGGCAGCAGATAACGAGCAGTTTTGCAAGAGCTGGGAAGAAGTGTAAAATTCAACATTTGTACTTCTATTCAGCAGTAGTAATTCTATTAAACTTTTGTGCTAAAATCGGCTCCACCGCCAATTTGCAAAACTTTAGCTGTGATTCTTCTGCAATACTTTCCCCAAAATAAAGTTTCATTATAACGAAACTTTTTATGTCTTTGCTTTGTTAAGACAAAGTACCGAATGGACAACAAATTTGAAATCATTTTTCTTGCTGAAGCTTTTGAGTTTTTAAAGTCGCTCGACATAAAACAATCAAACAAAATACTTTTAACATCCGAAAAGCCCAGCAGAAAAATGATCCTGAACTTTTCAAAAAATTGACAAGCGAAATTTGGGAATTTAGGACATTGTATCAAGGACTTCAATACAGAATGTTAGCGTTTTGGGACAAAACAGATAATAAAAACACTTTGGTTATTTCAACTCACGGATTTGTGAAGAAGCAAAGTAAAGTACCTGAAAATGAAATTTCCAAAGCAGAAGCACAACGAAAAAAATATTTTCAAGACAAATCAAAAAAGTAGAAAAATGAAGACATACAAATTAGACGAAGTAACCGACAAAATAATTGGTAAGAAAGGAACACCCAAAAGAGACAGGTTTGAATATGAACTTCAAATGGACTTAATAGGTAAAGCAATTAAAGAAAGCAGACAAGAACGTAATTTGACACAAGAACAATTGGGCGAATTAGTCGGTGTTCAGAAAGCACAAATTTCACGACTTGAAAGCAATGCAAGCAATGTAACCTTAGATACATTAATGAAAGTTTTCACCGCATTGAAAGCAAAAGTGAAATTGCAAGTTGAATTGCCAAACGCAAAATTTAAAGTGGCGAGATAAGACACAACTTATTTCTAGCCTTATTGGTTTAGATTGTGTAGATTTTAAAGTGTAGCTATTAGGGTAATAAAAAAGAGTTCAGCTATTTGAACTCTTTTTTTAGTTGCTCCTCAGACTGGACTTGAACCAGTGACCCTCTGATTAACAGTCAGATGCTCTAACCAACTGAGCTACTGAGGAGTCTAACTTCAACCAAAAAATACTTTGATTGGGCAGCAAAAATAAGGTTGCACACTATGCAAGCAAAATTTTTTTGAACCATTTTAAGAATTTATTTTCTTTTATTGCAAAGCCTTTATGTTTCAGTTTAAAAATGCACTGTTTTATAAGGGTAACGCACCTGATACATTTCTCTTACTTTCTTTAAAATTATGTTTCTCAGTTCATCAATATTTTTTCTTTCCAATGCCGAAATAAATACACAATTCTTATCGGTTTGATGCTCCCATTTTTCTTTTAATTCCAATAAAATATCTTGTCTTACTTCGCTACTTAACCATTCATCTAAATTGCGTTCTTCGTACAAATCCATTTTATTAAAAATAGTAAGCACAGGTTTATCAAAAGTTTTTAACTCTTGCAAAGTTTTATTTACAGTTGCTATTTGCTCTTCATATTGTGGGTGAGCAATATCTACCACATGCAATAAAATATCTGCTTCTCTTACTTCATCTAAAGTGCTTTTAAAACTTTCTACTAAATGATGAGGAAGTTTTCTTATAAAACCAACAGTATCGCTTAATAAAAAAGGAGTATTTTCAAAAACAACTTTTCGTGTAGTAGTATCTAAAGTTGCAAATAATTTATTTTCTGCAAATACTTCACTCTTGCTTATCAAATTCATTAAAGTGCTTTTACCTACATTGGTATAACCTACTAACGATACTCTTATAAATTCGCCTCTGTCTTTTCTTTGTGTGAAAGACTGTTTGTCTATATCAACTAATTTTTTTCGGAGTAAAGAAATTTTATCTTTTACAATACGTCTGTCTGTTTCAATTTCTGTTTCTCCAGGACCTCTTGTTCCTATTCCTCCTCCTTGCCTTTCCAAATGTTTCCACATGCCTTTTAATCGTGGAAGAATGTATTGGTATTGTGCTAATTCAACTTGTGTTTTAGCTTGTGCAGTTCTTGCTCTTCTTGCAAAAATGTCTAAAATTAAATCGCTTCTATCAATAGCTACAATGCCTAAAACTTTTTCTATGTTTAAAATTTGAGAGCCTGTTAGTTCATCATCAAAAATTACCATATCAATATTTCTTCCTGATAGGTATTCTTTTATTTCTTCTAATTTTCCCTTGCCTACAAAAGTTTTACTATCGGGGTGCAACATTTTTTGAGTAAATCTTTTTACAGTAACAGCTCCTGCAGTTTCTGCTAAAAAACTTAATTCATCTAAATACTCATTGGCTTGCTCAACAGTTTGGTCTTTTTGAATTAAGCCAACCAATATTACACGTTCCTGTTCTTTAATTTTTTGTTGTTTTTCTATCAAAAGATTTTAGTTTTTTATGAACTGCAAAATTAGATGAATTGTTTGCAGCTACTAACATATCGTGCAAGAAAATAACTTTAATATTGAATTAAAAAACAAACTTTAAATAAGTAGCTAAAGCATGAAATAGGTTTATACTTTTTGAGCAATAATAGAAATGGCGTTCATTTGTTCTTTGTATTTATTAAACACTTCTTTCATTATAAGTATGTGCTTTCTTGCTTTAGGAAATCTTAAAATATTAAATCCAATTTTTAAAGTTCTAAACAAACCTTCATCATCTATAATTCTTTTGGTTTCTAAAAGCAACATTGGGTTAGTGTTTATTTCTACAATTTTAAATCCTTCTTTTTCTAATAGATGTATCCATTCGCTTTGTGTTAAAGGTCTTGCATTAACTCTTATACAAGTGGCAAGTTCATGCTGAATTGTTGCTTTTGTATCTTCATTCAAATTATCTGGAGTTAAGCCCAATTCATGAATACCATATAAACCCCCTCTTTTCAAAAGCCTGTAAGCTTCTTTTATAATTTCCGATTTTCTATGGTCTGCTTGCATGGTTAGCATTGCTTCTGCATAAACTTTATCTGCACATGCATCTTCCATCATTACTTTAGAGGCATTGCCAATAATAATTTTTCTGTTGTTGCTGTTTATTTTTCTTTTCAAAAGTGTAGCTGCTTCCTCATTTAACTCTACACCTGTATAAGATTTTGGATTAAATTTTAAAACCTTCATAGCTGTATAACCTATACCTGGTGCAAATTCTATTACTTTATCGTTATTAGATATTTTTAAGCCCTTTATTAATTTTAGTGTTAATTCTTTTCCTCCAGGTCTAAGAACTTTTTTGCCCATTTTTGCCAACAGCCAATGTCCTTGCTCTGTATTAATTGTTTTATTACTCATAATTTTTTTTGTATTGAATTATACAAAATTCATTTACAAGCAATGCTATTATTTTCTAAATAAGAAATTTGATTTATAGAATGAGGAATATCATTTTCATTGCCTTCTGAAACACTTGATACAACTACGTTACAAGATGTTTGCTTTTTTTATTGTGAAATATTTTTTTTTATAAGATGATGACAAATTTATGACTAGTGTTGCTCTTGTTACTTGAACTTGGTTTTTAGATTTATGTCATTCTGAATGAAATGAAGCAAAAACAACTATGTCATCCTGAGCGAAGCGAAGGATCTGTTTGTGCTTTTGTAATGCTTTTCAGGAGTTCCTTCGCTTCGCTCAGGATGACATAAAAAATTAAAAAACAAAAATTAAATTTATTATCGCCATAGAAAAATACTACAACTTCTATTCTAAAAACTTTGTGTAGAGCCAACAAATGCGTACTTTTCATGCTCAAAAATATACAACAATGGTTACAGTAGCTTTTTATAATTTAAAAGGAGGAGTTGGTAAAACTGCTTCTGCAGTAAATTTTGCCTACTTAGCAGCAGCCAATGGTTTAAAAACTTTGGTGTGGGATTTGGATCCTCAAGGGTCTTCTTCTTTTTATTTTCATGTAAAAAATAATAAAGACGAAAGCAAAAAAGTTTTTGCCGATGAGATGAATATAAAAGAAAGTATCAAGGATTCTAAGTTTGAAAATTTATGGGTAATTCCTGCCGATATTTCTACAAGAAATGCTGATATTATTTTTAAGCAAAGCAAAAAAAAATTAAAAAGTTTGTTGAGTAGTTTAAAACAATTCGACTTAGTTATTTTAGATTGCCCTCCAGGAATTTCTGTTTTGCACGACAATGTTTTTAATGCAGCAGATTGGGTGTTAATGCCTAATATTCCTACTGTTTTATCTATTCGTTCTTACGAAACAGTGGTGCAATATTTTAAGGAAAACGATTTAGATAAACACAAAATAAAATGTTTCTTTAGCATGGTAGATCATCGAAAAACATTGCATCAAGAAACCATTCAAACATTTTATAACAACAAATTATTTTTCAAAAACTACATTCCTTATTTAAGCGATATTGAAAAAATGGG
>JAIXLB010000040.1:61149-63130 GCA_026931905.1 Chitinophagales bacterium | reverse complement strand
ACAGGTAATTCTCCTGCCAATTTTGATGAGGTAGCAAATTTTATAGTACAACAAAACCATAAGCTACAAGCTACCAACAACATTCATCTTACTCAGGGTAGCTTAACCTTACAACCCTATGCAGGCATCAACCATACAGCTACTATCAGCCTTACAGGCAATATAGAAAACAATGGCAGCCTTACAGGTACTGGAGTGGTAATTTTAAATGCAAGCATACCACAATACATAAGTGGTACAGGCAGCATCAGCAATCTTAAATTAGACAATACTACTGGAGCAGTAATAAAAGAAGAAAGCAAATTATACATTAGCAGTAGTTATACCCCAACAGCAGGTATATTAACTACCAACAATAACTTGGTATTACAAAGCACAGAAACACAAACAGCTTCTATAAACAAAGGCAATGCAGCAGGCAATTATTTAAAAGGAGCTGTAAGAATAGAAAGATACATACCTGCCAAAGCCAGCAGAAAATGGAGTTTTATTACAAGTCCTATAACACAAAGCATAGCAACAGGCTGGCAGCAACAAATACATATAACAGGAGCAGGCACAGGTGGCAGTAATTGTCCAAGTTTACAAGCACACAGCAATGGCTACGATGCAACTCCTACCAATGCAGCAAGCATTTTTACTTATGATGCTTCTAAGCTAAGTGGGCAAAGATGGCAAACACCAGCCAGCACATTATCAGATTATACAACAGCAGGTAAAGCCTTTAGAGTAAATATAAGAGGAGATAGAAACTTAGGTTGTAGCTTATTAGATGGGACAAACAATATTCCATCTGCTGTAACCTTATACACTATAGGCAATATCAACATTGAAAACAACAATGCAGGCAACTTTAGCATCAGTTATCCAAATGTTGGTGCTGATAATTATGTTTTCATAGGCAATCCATACCCCAGTGGTATTAGTTTTAGTGCATTACAAACAGCCAATAGCAGCAATATACACAACAATTATGCAGTGTATATACCAAGCAATGCAGCAGGTGTTTATACCTATTGGGATGTTTTAAGCAACAGCTTTACAGGAGGTGCAGGTTATGATAATGCAACAGGCGATAAAATAGTAAGCGGACAAGCTTTGTTTGTGCAAAGCAAAACAGCAGGTAATGTAAACCTAAGTTTTACAGAAGACATGAAAGTAGAGGTGAACTCAATGGGATATTTTAGAAACAACAACAACATCTCTGAAAAAATAAAAATCAGTTACCTGCAAAGCAATGACAACAAGATAGACGAAACAGTGATTCGTTACCTACAAGATGAAAAAATAAGCAACACTCAAAAAGGTATGTACGATATACCAAGTATGAATAGTGGCACTTACATTAGCAGTTTAAAAGGAACAACATTCACAGCAGTACAAAGCAGGTCATTACAAAGTTTAAGTCATGATGAAGTATGGTTGAATATTGGTGCATCACAAAGTGGCAGCTATCAATTAAGTTTCAGCGATTATGAAGACTTTACTGCTGCAAACATTTATTTGATTGATCATCTAACCAATACTACTCAAAACATTAAAGAAAACGCAACTTATATGTTTAGTGTAGATGCTAATAATGCAGCCAGCAAAGGTGCTACAAGGTTTAGTATAGTATTCAACAGAACAGCATCCAACGAAGTGGTGTACAACCAAATTAAAATGTATCCTAATCCAGCAGATAAACAAGTGAGTTTATTATTGCCACAAGGGATAGATAATGGTGTAAATTATCAAATAAAACTAACAGATATAACAGGCAAAATAGTGATGCAACGCCAAGCAACAGGAGGTAAAGAGGTAATTGATATTGCAGCACTAACAGCAGGGATTTATATAGTAGAAATAACAGACAGTAAAGGAAAAAGAGTAACAGAAAAATTGGTGAAGAATTAAGAGTTATGAGTTATGAGTTTAGAGTGAAGAATGTCATCCTGAGTCCCCTCTTTTGTCATCCTGAGCGAAGCGAAGGATCTCTTGA